>CAJWGZ010000033.1 GCA_913041075.1 uncultured Fidelibacterota bacterium
TTTTCATTGTAGCGGGGGCTGGATTTGAACCAGCGACCTCCGGGTTATGAGCCTCACGCATCTTCTTCAATTTTAAATTGGCTGGAAGGCAATACAGCGTCAAATTATTCCCACAAATAAATAGCCCCACGAATGTGGGGATTTGTGGTTTACTTCATTTCAAAATTTTCCATTAACAAACATCTCTTTTAGAAATTCCAGATTATTCTTTTTCCATTAACAAATGTGTCTCATTTCTTGCCGTAGTCAAAAACGTAATAAACTCTGTTCCTCCAGTGCCTTCTCCCTCCTCTCCCTTTTTTTCTTGGTCAGAGATATAATGAATAGCCATTTCCAGATGCTTCTTTCTAAATATATTTAGACCAGATATACACTTTTTGTAGGCATCTTTTAGCTCAATACTTTTATTTTTGTTAAGATACTTTAGCAGTATGGGGTCTAATTCTAGTAAAGAAATAACTTTACTATGATTTGGTGGCATATATTTTCTCATCTGGATCAAGAATGGGCCAGATTTGTCACTGGGATGGGTAATGCCCAATCCAGCATCTAGAGTCTGCAGTAAGGAGCTTTGTGCGGCACTACCACCAAAAAAAATCTTTGGTTCCTCATTTACCCCTTCATAAACAATTCCATCATCCGGCCAACCTTTCAGAAAAGGTCTCACCCTATGATAAAAAATATCCGCTCGGCAATGTTCATACATCCGTTCTAGAGCAAGGTTAATCTTATGGATAATGGAAGCAAGATCATTAAGTGAGGTGACCACAATATTAGATTTATTGTTTTTAATTGCATCTAAACAAGAAAATAGTTTAGACATTGCGCAACCTCCTACCGATTCTACTCCCACTGTAGCCAAATAAAACCAGTCTTCATCCTTACCTCCAAAGAAATTTTGGAGTGTTTTTAAATTTTCAGGTGCAATCGGACCATCAGGATCGATCCTCCGCCAGTTCGATAAAACAATGGATGCATGGCTGGCGATTGGGGGCCTACCTGATCGGTGTGCTATTTCCCAAAGAGGGATTGCGAGGTTCTTTGGGATAGATTTCACTGGTTCTTCACCCCAGTTTACATAGGCATTGGCAAACATGGATAATTGGCGCATAGATCTATCAAGCTCTGGGCCATTTTTTATCCCGGAAGGATCCAGCTGAGGAATATTATTTAAGGCATCCCGAAAATCATTATTATGAAGTAGCTCCGGCATAGCATTATTCAACTCATCCCAAGCACGGTAAGCAAGGGGCAATTCCAATAGCGGATCAGGATCGGGAAGAAATCCCCGCTCGGGATGAACATAGGTTGCAATTTTTTTCATAAAATTATGTACGTTTAATTTTACCATTTGTCGGTTTTATATAGCTAATATAAAACTTAATATTTTTTCTCTGTGTGATTTTAAGTTTTAACTTCAATAAAATACTGGCTGGTTAAATGAAAAACATCCTATGGAATCCACCTGAACCTAGTAAAACCCAGATGGCACAGTTTATGTACCGTGTAAATCAGGTATATGGTTTGGATATGAATTCTTACGATGAATTATTTAACTGGTCCGTAAATCATATTCCGGATTTCTGGGGCCAGATCTGGGATTACGCTGAAATAAAGCATTCAATTCCCTACTCAACCATAGTAGATGATGTAACGAAAATGCCCGGGGCAAAATGGTTTGCCGGGGCCAAACTTAACTTTTCCGAGAATCTGCTGCGCTATAGAGATGAACAGCAGGCCATCGTATTTAAAGGGGAAGGTCAGCCAATACGCTCCATGACTTATAGTGAATTATTTTCTGAAGTTGAAAAATTGGCCCACTCCCTCAGAGAACTCGGTATTCAAAAAGGGGATCGTATTGCCGGGTTCATGCCTAATATGCCTGAGGCTGTCATTGCCATGCTGGCAACTGTCTCTATTGGCGCCATCTGGAGTTCATCATCACCAGATTTCGGCATTAAAGGCGTTTTGGACAGGTTTTCCCAGATTAGGCCGCGAATTATTTTTTCAGCGAATGGTTATTATTATAACGGCAAAGAATTTGATACACTTGCAAAATTAAAAGGCATTCTTAATGATCTGCCAAGCGTAGAAAAGGTTGTCATTGTTGAATACCTGAAATCAGGATTCAATGTAAAGGAT
Organism: uncultured Fidelibacterota bacterium; assembly: GCA_913041075.1. GTDB lineage: Bacteria > Fidelibacterota > Marinisomatia > Marinisomatales > TCS55. Next base: position 2,143 of record CAJWGZ010000033.1, read on the forward strand.
ATTGGAAATGCAGTTCTGTATCAGGATTTTATCGCTTCTGATCCCGAACCGCTTGTGTTTGACCAGCTCCCTTTCGATCATCCACTATATATTTTATATTCATCCGGTACCACAGGATTACCCAAGTCCATTGTCCATGGTGCAGGAGGAACATTGCTCCAGCATATGAAAGAATTGCATTTGCATTGTGATCTTAAACGTGCGGATACAATTTTTTATTTTACAACCTGCGGATGGATGATGTGGAACTGGCTGGTCAGTTCCCTTGCTGTCGGTGCAACAGTCGTCCTTTATGATGGTTTCCCATTCTACCCGGATAAGAATGCCATGTGGGATATGGTAGATGAACTGGGCATTACAGTCTTTGGTACAAGCGCAAAATTTATCGACGCCTGCAATGACGCAAATGTCCGCCCCGGGGAAAATTTAGATCTCTCAAATTTAAGAGCGATTCTTTCCACGGGTTCACCTTTGGTGGATGAAAATTTTGATTATATATATGAACACATAAAAAGTGATATCCTGCTTGGATCCATATCCGGGGGTACAGATATCATTTCCTGTTTTGCAGCGGCAAACCCCATGCTGCCAGTCTATCGTGGAGAATTGCAATGCCGCGGCTTGGCGATGGATGTTCATGCTTATAGTCCTGCTGGACAATCCATGATCAATCAAAAAGGCGAGTTAGTCTGCAAATCTCCTTTCCCATCCATGCCCATTTATTTCTGGAATGATGAAAATGGGTCCAAATACCAAAAAGCATATTTTGATCACTATCCCGGCGTCTGGCGCCATGGTGATTTTATTGAATTGAATGAATATGGCGGCATCCGCATCTTCGGACGCAGCGATGCCACACTGAATCCTGGAGGCGTACGAATCGGGACCGCTGAGATCTACCGGGTTGTAGAATCATTTTCGGCAATTGAAGACAGTCTGGTCATTGGGCAGGAATGGCAGGGGGATCAACGTGTCATTCTTTTCCTGAAAATAAAAAACCAGGGGTCTCTTTCAGATGATCTGTCAATCAGGATAAAAACAGCTATTCGATCTAATTGTTCACCAAGACATGTTCCGGAAAAAATCCTGGCAATAGCGGATATCCCTTACACCATCAATGGGAAAAAAGTGGAAATTGCCGTAAAGAAAATCATTCAGGGTGAAGATGTCACAAACCGGGACGCACTGGCAAATCCGGAATCGCTGGAATACTTTAAGAATATTCCAGAATTATCAGTTTAAATCATTTCGAAATAATTCTTGCCTGTCTTTTCAAGTATATTTCTAATCATTGCTTTTTCCATTGATAATGAATCCATGTCAAAATCTACCACGCCCCCACAAACAATAAATCCCACGAGTGTATTTATTAGTGTTCTAATCAAAAGGTGGTCTCTTATTGGGGTAATATTTTCATTCGGAATCCAAGACGTTTAAACCACGATCTATTAAATGTTTCTCTTTACTATTTATTTTTGAAATTGATATTAACGCATTTCTAACATCCGTGTACTCTCTTGAACCTTTTTTTAATAATTCAAGTATTTCTAAAAATAGTAACCATGCTTCAGACTTTTCATTTTTTAGAAGTTTAATTATCTCTTTGATTCGTTTGAAATTTTTTCCAGTTTCACGAATCGACCTTATTTCGTTATAAATTAAAAACTCGGATTTTTCTTTTTCACTATATTTAATTTTTTTGGCAGTTTCTTCTGATTTAGATGGATAAACATCAAATTTAGTTTTATCTGCTGAACCAGAGAATACAGATGAAATCTTTATACCAACTGCCATATCATAAATTCCCCATTCAGGTTGAAATAAAACATCCCCAGTTGGGCTTGTAACTGTACAGTTTTCAAACGTCATTAACACATTTTTTCCCAATTTTTTATGAATTTTTTTAAGGACACCTATAACCTCAATGCCAGAAACGAATTCTAAATGAACGACATGTTCTCTCTTTATATTTAATGTAATTAAATCGTATTCTGTCGCATCTTCTAATGGAGTCATTAAATTACAAATTGGACCAACGGGAGATCCAAATCCTTCGGTATGGTAAGAGATTCCATGCCCATCTAATTCTTTATTATTTACAGAAATTTGGGTTGGCCCAGTTGTTCCAATATATATTTCTTTATTAATTGAATTTTTTAGTAATCTTGTAAATAGTCCAGAAACTTGTAATCCAGAAGAATATTCACAGGTAGAAATAATTTCAGAATCTATAGCGACCTCCACAGATTCAGCCCCACCTTTTCTAAAACACATTTGATCAGCAAAATCTTCTAATACTTGGGTTAAATGACGGCAACTTTTTGTTACAAATAATTGAGGTTGTGGATTTGTAATGTCATAAGGTGTGTCTACTGCCTCTACTGTTAATGGTATTTTTTTAACCTTTTCATCATCCAAACACGATTTACTTTCACTTAAAGATGATAAAAGACCTGCACCATAAATAGTGTAATTATCAACGGTCCCTACTAAACCATACTCAACAGTCCACCAATGAAGTCTTGTTAATAACGCAGACTCAGAAAGAATCGTTACATTATTTAATTTATTATTTAAACCTTCCTCTGCTTGTTTAATCTCTTCTTTTGTAGTTGATGGATAACCTTTCATAATTGATAAATGTCTCATTGCTTCATAAACTTCTTTATCCTGTTTAGTAAACATTGCTTTAACTCCAATTTCACCGAAACGATGTAAATAAACAGAATATTCAGCATCATAAAGCATTGGTGCATGCCCTGCGGATTCATGTACAATATCTGGTGCTGGTGTGTATAAAATTTGTTCTATGGATCTCATATCTAATGCAATTGCAAGAACTTTTAATTCTTGTAATTCCATAAATGCTTGTGGTGGAATAAACCCATCGACAACAATTGCCATCCAACCAAGCTTACTTAAGCATTTGTTCATTTCTTCAATGGATGGAATTTTTTCAATAGAGATACCTGTTTTTTCAAGGCCTTCATTATAAATTGGGTGTGCGCTAGATTTTAATTGATGTGATAGTTGTCGCATTACATAGCGCCACACAGCTTGATCCCGAGCATTATAATATAAATCATAATCCTGATTTGCGATAAACTGATGTAAATGTTTTGGTATTTTCTTAAATATTACTTCTTGAGAGAAGCTCATTATCAACTCCAATATAAATTATCAAACCCAGCAATGGTTTTATCATATCCAAATCTACCCATCATCCCACAAACAAAAAACCCCGGGTAATCTGGGATTGACGGTATGGCTAGGCAAAAGAGTAAAGTTTATTGATGAAACTGGGAGATTGCAACTCTTCAACAGGTAAACAAAAGAGAAAACAACTTTTTTAGAATAATATTTTGTAATTTCAATTTAATGACTAATATAATCCTTTATTTTTAACATTAATAGAATTTATATATGGATTTAGATTCTAAAGACAAACATTTATTGGAAGAACTCCAGGCGAATAGCCGTATCACAAATGCTGAACTGGCCAAACGTATAGGGCTCTCCCCAAGTAGTACTTTAGAACGCGTGAAAAAGCTTGAAGTCAGCGGATTTATCGATAAATACATTACTCTTTTGAACCCGAGAAAAGCTGGCTATTCCTGCTTCACATTTGTGGAAATAAAATTAGCCCGTCATGGAGAAACACCGGTGGAAGATTTTATTAGTTCCATTGCTCACATTCCGGAAGTGCTCGAATGCCACCACATTACCGGTGAAGCAGATTTTCTACTAAAGGTGGCAACCAAAGATATCCCCGCCTATGAAGAATTGATCCTTCATCAATTATCTGCTCTTGCCAACGTTCAAACAATGAAAACTTCTGTAGTTCTTTCCACTTTTAAAAGCGAAACAAAACTTACGGTTTAACCATGGCTCTCGTTCCTTCCTACATTCAGCGATTAGCCAATTATGCACCCGGAAAACCCATTAGCGAAGCACAGCGGGAATTTGGTTTTGAGAAATTCATTAAACTGGCTTCCAATGAGAATCCCCTGGGACCATCTCCAAAAGGGATGGAAGCTGTGCAATATTCTCTAAACAAACTTCACCGCTATCCTGATTCTGCCGGATACGAACTTCGTGCAAAACTGGCGGAACGGTTTAACGTGAAAATAGAAAATGTCATTTTAGGGGCCGGGTCTGAGGGAATCATATCTACTATAATGCGTACTTTTTTGTTACATGATGATGAACTTATCAGCGCTGAAAATTCTTTTATCGGCTTTAGAGTATTGGCAAATGCATCGGGACGGCGGACACACTGGGTACCTATGAAGAATTACCGTTACAATTTAGAAGCCATTGCGGAGAAAATTACAGATTATACCAAGATCATTTATATCGCAAATCCCGATAACCCAATGGGGACCACGATTTCCCGGGACGAGTTTGATAGATTTTACAAACATGTTCCGGAACGGGTATTGATTATTTTGGATGAAGCTTATTATGAATATGTACAGGATTCTCCTGACTTTCCTGATTCCATGGCTTACCGTTATGATAATGTAATTACACTACGGACTTTTTCAAAAGCGTATGGATTGGCCGGTGTTCGGATCGGCTATGGCTTTGCACACCATACACTCATTGAGAATCTGATGAAGGTAAAGGAACCATTTGAACCTTCATTTGTTGCACAAGCAGCAGGGCTGGGTGCACTGGAAGATATGGAATTTTTGCTGAAATCTATTGAAACCAATAAAACCGGAATGGCATATCTCAAAAAAGAATTAAATCAACTTGGGGTCATGCAAATCCCCAGCGCTACAAATTTCATCACTACTGTTTGGGAATCGGAAGAAAAGGCAAATAATCTCGTACAGGAACTATTGGAAAATGGTATTATCGTCAGGTCCCTCAAAGGGTTTGGCTGGCCGAACTGCATACGTATTTCAATCGGCCTGCCGGAAGAAAATCAACAATTCATTGCATGCATTAAGGAAATCCTGTGAGCAGTCAGCCTTATTCTATCAAGGGTTTTGACCATTGCGAACTCTATGTGGGCAACGCAAAACAGACTGCTCACTATTATCAAAGCACCATGGGATTCAGGCCAATTGCATATCGGGGCCTAGAAACGGGCAGCCGCGACAGGGTTAGCTACGTTCTTAACCAGGATCACATAAACCTTGTAATTACTTCCCCCTTGGAAAAAAATACGGATATAGGTGTACATATCGACTGCCACGGAGATGGGATAAAAGATGTGGCTTTTACCGTGGATGATTCGGAAATGGCATGGAAAACATCTATTGATCGGGGAGCAATAAGTGTTCTTAAACCTACACTTATCAGCGATGAAAATGGTGAAACGCGGATCTCAGCCATTGAGACTTTCGGGGATACCATCCATACATTTGTTGAACGAGACCAGTATGAAGGTCCATTTCTGCCTGGGTTTCAGGCCTATAACTTTGGGCGAGAGAATGAAACTACTGGCCTAGTTCACATTGACCATGTGGTCGGGAATCAGCCCGATGGCGAAATGCAACCCGTCTGCGATTATTATGAAAAGATCTTTGGCTGGCACCGCTTCTGGACCGTTGATGACAAAGATATTTCAACGGAATATTCTGCTCTGCGATCTGTGGTTATGGCTAACGATAATGAAATTATAAAAATACCTATTAACGAACCGGCAGATGGTTTAAAAAAATCCCAGATCCAGGAATTCATTGATTATTATGGAACTGCCGGTGTCCAGCACCTTGCCCTGTCCACCCGTGATATTATTTCAACGGTAGAAATAATGCATACCAATGGTGTGGATTTCCTTCCAACACCTCCCTCCTATTATGAAAATCTTACAAAGCGGGTAGGACCAATTGATGAAGATATTGAAACCCTCGCCCGGCTTGGAATCCTGGTAGATGTAGATGAGAATGGCTATATGCTGCAGATTTTCACCAAACCGATCCAGGATCGACCGACACTTTTTTTCGAGATCATACAGAGGAAAGGATCTAACAGTTTTGGGAAAGGCAACTTTAGGTCATTGTTTAAATCTATTGAACAGGAACAGAAAAGAAGGGGAAATCTGTAATGAAATTTGCGACTTACACCCTGGAAGGTAGTATCCAGCCACGATTCGGATTTAAAAAAGATAAATACATTGTTGACGTACTCCATGCGGCCATTTGGGCCAATGAGTCCAAAGGGAATTCCAGTTTTCTTGAAATCCCATCCACCCTAAAAATGGCTTTGGATAACTGGGGAACTAATTTCGTTAAATTGAAAGAATTGGCTGACTGTCTGCCGGATATAAATATTCAATCTCATTCCGTGGGAGAAAAACCTATTGCCTTCTTGATGAACGAAGTCCAACTCCTGGCACCTGTGCCAGATCCACAATCGTTTCGGGACTTCTACGCTTTTGAACAACACGTTCGCGCTGCCAGAAAACTAAGAGGCCTTGAAATGCATCCTGACTGGTTCAGGATTCCTATTTTTTACTTTTCCAATCCCGCTGCAATCTACGGGCATGGATCAGAAATTCCTTACCCCAGAAAAACAAACGAACTGGATTTTGAACTGGAATTTGCTGTCATTATTGCTGGTGCAGGGTCAGATATACCCAGTAAACATGCAGACCGGCACATTGCTGGCTATACCATCTGCAACGACTGGTCTGCCAGGGATCTCCAGCGGGAAGAGATGGCTATGAGCCTAGGGCCTGCAAAAGGAAAAGATTTTGCAACGAGTTTTGGTCCTTACATGGTAACGCCGGATGAATTAGAAGATGCCTGGGATGAAAATGGGAAACTCAACCTACGTATGACCTGTCATGTGAACGGCACTCTGATTTCCGATGGAAACACCAATGATCTATATCACCCTTTTAAAGATATGATAGAACGGGCTTCCATGAACACCAAACTACTTTCTGGAGATTATTTAGGGTCAGGTACCGTAGGAACTGGATGCATCCTGGAATTGAGACCTGAAAACACTGGTGGTTGGATAAAAAAGGGTGATGTCGTCACACTAGAAGTAAAACGACTGGGGGTATTAGAAAATAAAATTGTGTAAAATCAGACATGCACAGAAAAAACACGAGGAACATGAAGAAATTTCTTCGTGATATCAGGATTTAACAAAAGGGAACAAAATGCCTTTTTATCAAAAACGGGGAAGAATACCAACAAAAAGACATATCCAGTTCCGAGATGAGAATGGAAACCTTTACTGGGAAGAACTCATCAGTCGGGGTGGATTTAGTGATATCTATTCCAATGTGTACCATATTCACCATCCTACCAGCTTGGAAACGATTGGTGAATTTAAAAAGATCAATCTGCAAACAGCCGATCACACACATCGCCCCCACCATATACGTACTTCCAATGTAGAATCAACCGGTGATGCGATATCATCGCGCATTCCACTATTTTTTAATTCGGATCTGGTTATTTCCAAAGCACATGTAACAAAATCTATGGATTCACTGTACCGAAATGGACACGGAGATGAAGTACTCTTTATCCATTCCGGGTCAGGAGAATTAAAATCAAATTTCGGGAATTTGAATCTTACTGTAGGAGATTATGTGGTAATTCCCCGTGGTGTTATATGGCAGATGACTGTAAATAAATCCATGCGGATTTTAGTAACGGAATCATCAGGGCCCATTAAAACACCAACTAAATATCGAAATCAATTTGGTCAACTCCTGGAACACTCTCCTTTTTCAGAGCGAGACATCCGTACACCCAAATTTTCCAAACCCGTGGATGATAGATCCGTTGAGATTGAAGTAAAGCTTGAGAATGGCATCCAAACCTATGGCTATGAGCATCATCCCTTTGATCTGATCGGTTGGGATGGTTACTATTTCCCCTATGTATTCAACATCAATGATTTTATGCCAATTACCGGAAAAATCCACCAGCCGCCCCCGGTTCACCAGACATTTCAAGGGAGTGGATTTGTGATCTGTTCTTTTGTACCCCGGTTGTTCGATTACCACCCTGAATCCGTCCCAGCACCCTATGCACATAGCAACGTGGACTCTGATGAAATCATTTACTATATCGAAGGCCAGTTTATGAGTCGGAAAGGAATTGAAAAAGAGTCCATTACTTATCACCCCATGGGACTTCCCCATGGTCCGCATCCGGGCAAAATCGAAGAGTCACTGGGATCCGAGGAAACCAATGAACTGGCCGTAATGATTGATACTTTTAAACCCCTCAATATGACGGAATCAGCCCTGGATTTGGATGATGAAAAATATCCATATTCTTGGATCAAATCATGATCTTTGTCCCCGTAGGCCATCCATGACCTTCGGGTTATGA
>CAJWGZ010000034.1 GCA_913041075.1 uncultured Fidelibacterota bacterium
CAAGATCGTAAGATAGTCCCTTTTGATCAATACGGTTTGAAAGTAATGAGTTTTGGATTCCTTAGTGGAAATGAAACACCTGTCATTTGGCGAGGACCACTGGTAAGTCGCATGACCGAACAATTTTTTAATGACGTTACCTGGGGCAAATTGGATTTTCTCATACTTGACCTCCCGCCTGGAACAGGTGATATACAATTGACCCTTACCCAAAAACTTCGTATGGCTGGTGCAGTAATAATTACTACACCTCAGGATATTGCTTTAGCGGATGTTCGTAAGGGTGCCGATATGTTTCGTAAAGTACATACCCCTATTCTTGGTGTTGTTGAAAACATGTCTGGATTACAATTGGAAGGAATGGTAAAAACTGCGGGCGGGATTGCCCAAAAGAACTTAAGGATGGTCTTTCAAGGTATAGATCAAGAAGTAAACACTGACGAAGAAGGGAATTTTTCTTTCCCGATCGATTTATTCAAATCAGGTGGTGGTGCAGAAGAAAGTGAACGGCTTGGTGTGCCATTGCTTGGTAAAATACCTATATCAATGGAAGTAATGTCTGCTACGGACGGAGGCAAGCCTATAATCTTAAGTAATCCACAATCAACTGTCTCTGAAATATTCAGGGACATTACGGAAAATATTATTTCCCAATTAGTGAATTAAACATTGAATAAGTAATGTCAGCATATCTTGCCGAGATATTGGCAATTACTTTTACGGGGTTTGCTGCTGTTTATCCACTTTTACTCTGGCTCACACCACGGACGTTAATTGACGGTGGTTTTTATCGGTTTAATCAAGGAATGGTATCAATAGTAGGCACCCTTGGTGTAGTATTTTTTTATCTTTCAGATGCAGGCCAAGCACCTTGGGTTGTTGGAGCAATATGGATAGTTATTCAACTTTTTGTCACAGCCATTTACTGGAATTCAAAACGTATCAATAATTTTGTAATATCTATCCCATCAATTTTAGGCATTTTATTTCTGGCAATTATGAGTGTTGCGCTCATTCCCTACAATATTAATATCATTAATCATTTAATAATCATAATTGGACATACTGTTTTAGCAGCAGTGTTTTTTGCAATGATTCTTGGTCACTGGTATCTGAATGTTGTCCAGCTGCCCATTCGCCTACTCCGCAACAGTGTAATATTATTATGGATATTATTAGGTATACGCGCAATTTGGAATTGTTATGGTCTTTTAATTTTTGAGGTAGAGGATAGTTATGGAATTGTGCAGTCATTAGGCAGTTTTTTATGGACATATGAAGGCTTTTTATTATCTATTGCTATATTTTTTGGTGTACTAGTACCATTTGTGTTAAATGGTTTTATTTGGCGCACAATTATAATACAATCTACCCAAAGCGCAACAGGCCTTCTATATGTATCAGTTGTAGCGGTTATTTTTGGAGATCTATTTTATAAAAATTATACATTTCAATTTGGGTTAATCCTTTGATAGATCCTTATTTCTTTTGTGAGCTTTGTGAAACCAAGCATTCACTAGTAGACGTAGTTGAATGTAAACATGGTGAAGACCAATTGGCTTGGGATAATTATAATGAATTCAATAAATGTCCAGCATGTAGTGGATCGCATTTTTACCGGCAAAAGGACTTTAACAGATTATTGGGATGTGGAATAATAATTTTCGGTATTTTACTAGTTCCTATTACCTATGGTATCAGTCTGGCAATTGTAGCTTTAGTAGATTGGTTTTTATATAATCGCGTTCCAGATACTATTGTCTGTTACAAGTGTAAGGGAGAATTCTTCGGTATAAATTTGATCCCGAAAAATATCACTTCTTTTGATCATCATATTGCCGAATTATATGAGGAACCATCTTAATCAAAGGACGTTAGGTCTGTACTAATTATAAAAAGACAATTTATTGAATAAAGGATTACTGAGGAGGTAACTTTGCCCGCGTTTTTTCGTGCGATCTTAGAATAACCAATGCCTATAAAGGATATAGAAGATAGTATTATCAATAAGAATAATATACCGAAGCATATTGCTATTATAATGGATGGTAATGGGCGTTGGGCGAAAGCGCATTCTTTACCGCGAATTGCAGGTCATAAAGAAGGCATTGATTCAGTACGCGCCATAACGAAAAAATGTGGCGATATTGGTGTCAAACATTTATCATTATATACTTTCTCTTCTGAAAATTGGAGTCGACCATTAAAAGAAGTTAAAGCTCTAATGGGGCTTTTACTTTTGACTATTAGGCGCGAAATAAAAGATCTTAATAAAAATAATGTTCGTTTAACTACCATTGGTAATATGGGTGATTTACCCGATGATGCAAGAAAGGGAATGGAAGAAGGCTTAAAAATAACAGAGAACAATTCAGGGTTAAATTTAATCCTAGCGCTAAGTTACGGAGGGCGGCAAGAGATTTTAAAAATGGTACAATCAATTGCAAGAAAAGCCATAAACGGAGAAATTGAACCAGAGAAACTTAGTGAGAGTGATATTGTAAACGAACTTGATACAGCTAAAATACCAGATCCTGACTTATTGATTCGTACAGGCGGCGATCAGAGAATCAGCAATTTTCTACTTTGGCAAATTGCTTACTCAGAAATTTATGTAACGGATACCTATTGGCCAGAATTCAAAGAAAAGGAATTATTGGACGCCGTAGCAGATTTTCAGGATCGTGAGCGACGTTTTGGTCGTATTAGCGAACAATTGGATGAAACATGACTAACAGAATTTCAATAGTCTATTTGATAATGCTAAGCAGTGTGATTCAAATCAGTGCCCAACAAGAAGTAAAATTGCTTGGTGTGGAAATTGATGGCAATAAACTTGCTTCAGAGACTATGATTCGCTATACAGCTGGACTCCGCCAGAATGAAGTGATTAACGTTGCAGATTTCTCAAGAGCAGTTAAGCGACTTTGGCAATTAGGCTTGTTTGACGATGTTCAGATTAAAATTGATAAGGAAACATCCGATGGTTTTTTCATAACAATCCAAGTTCAGGAAACACCAATTCTAGGTACTGTACATTATAAGGGTAATAAAAAACTGAAGGATAAACAGCTTCAGGATGAATTAGAGTTTTATACGGGCCAGCGGATAAAACCTCACGTGCTTGTTGAGTCGATCACTAAACTAAAAGATTTTTATGCAGAGGACGGCTTCATGCTTGCTGAAGTTGAGGCTACGTTGGTTGATCCGGGAGGTAAAATTGATGATCCAAAATCTGATAAGGATAAACAAAAACAGGAGCTTACGAAAGACATCCTATTTACTATTGCAGAAAATGATAAGGTAAAGATTAATAAAATACGCTTCCAAGGTAATGAATCTTATTCTGGTTTCCGTTTACGCCGCGTACTTAAAGAAACGAAACAGCAAAGATGGTATTTATTTTGGCGGTCTTACTTTGATGGAAAGAAATTTGATGAGGATAAACTGGCTTTAGAGACGTTTTACCGCAATAATGGCTACCGCGATTTTACCATTCTGTCGGATACGACTGCAGTTAATGATGGACAGAAACGTATGGATATAATTATTAGTGTAATTGAAGGTCCCCGCTATCGCTACAGAAATTTTTCCTGGGATGGTAATACATTATTTAATAATGAAATATTAAATAGAGCCCTCAACCTGAAACGCGGTGATTATTTTAATGAAGAAGAGTTTAACGTAGCTGTCTATAATAATATGCAAGGATTGTATATGGATCGAGGTTACATATACAGCCGTGTTGACCCACAATTTACTCCTGTTGGTGAAGATTCATTAGATATTCATTTCCCAATAGTAGAAAACCATCAGGTAAATGTGCGCAATATTTATATCACGGGCAATGATCACACCCGTGAAAATGTTATCCGCAGGGAATTAAGCATATTCCCGGGAGATATTTTCAACCGAGAAATGTTAATCCGTAGCCAAAGAAATTTATTGCGTTTGAATTATTTCTCTAATGTAATACCGGATATGGCGCCTGTTGACGAAGATGAAGTTGATTTAGATATTGCAGTGGAAGAAAAATCAGCAGATCGTGCCAACGCTAATATTGGTTACAGTGGTGTATACGGTTTATCAGGCGGTGTTGGAATAGAATTCGCCAATTTTCGAGGTTTGGGTCAACAATTCACGATCAGTTATAATATAGGTTCTAGGTATAATTTTTATTCTTCTCAACCGACTTCTCAATTCAAGAGTTTTAGTATAAGCTTTGTGGATCCTATGATATTTGACACACCAAATCGTGTAGGATTTTCATTCTATTCTACATTTCGCGGTCAGGGTACAAGCTATTATTTCCCCCTTGACTTGAGAATGCTCGGCGGTTCAGTACAATGGGGCAGAAGATTTAAATGGCCGGATGACTATTTTCGCGGTTATTGGGTGATTAGAACGATGAAAAAAACATATGAAGGCACCGCCGAAGAACTGGATCAATATGTTAAAGGATTAAGCACAACCCTTGGTAATAGTATCACGCAGGTTTTGACCAGGGATAGTCGTGATCACCACGAGTTTCCAACTCGTGGATCAAAGTTTACCTGGGAATCAACTTTATCTGGTAATGTATTTGGTGGTAATGAGGACTTTTTTAAACATGTATTGAATTTCGAATGGTTTTCGCCTACATTCTGGAAATTTGTATTGATGAGTTCCTTCAAAATTGGTGTAATCCAGCCGCTAAAAAATCTAGATAACGAACGAACATTAATCCCCTTCGATGAAAAATTTATAATGGGTGGCAATGGAATGCCTTACGGGAATATGCTTAGAGGATACCCAGATAATTCTATTAGTCCGGGACCTATGGGTGGTAATGCCTTATTGCGATCCGTTACAGAATTTCGTGTTCCGATTTCAGAAAACCCTGTAATTTATGGTTTGTTGTTCGCGGAAATGGGAAATGTGTGGAATACGGTAAACATGACGGAATCATTTGATGTTCCGCGAGAGGGATCATTTACATTGAAAAGATCTGCAGGAATTGGCATAAGATTTTATATGCCCATGATGGGTGTATTGGGATTTGATATGGGCTATGGATTTGATGTGATTAATAATACTGGTGAAAAACCAGGTTGGAATTATACCATCATATTTGGTAATGTATTTTAGTGACAATTAATAAGAGAGGTATCATAATGCGAAAATTATTATTTGGGTTAATAGTTCTAATGGTAACTACCCCTAATATTTTCTCACAAAGTAAGATCGGTTTTGTACAATCTGATCGTATTCGAGGTGAATTTGAGGAATTCAAGGATGCTGAATCGCAGTTACAGATGGAATTCCGAAAAGTACAGTTTGAATATCAAACAATGCTTATGAGTTTAGACAGTATGAAAAAATCGTATGAAACTCAGCGCCTAATGAGTTCGCCGGAGTGGCGTCGAGAAAAAGAGCAGGAAATGGCGGGACGAGAACAAACAATTCAGGCATTCCAGGCACAAAAAGTAGGGCCGGAGGGTGAACTTTATAAGAAACAGGCTCAGATGGAATTTGAGATTTTAAGCAAAGTGAAACGCGCAGTCGATAAAGTAGCAGCCACTAAAGAATATGATTTTATTATTGATGGATCAGTTTCACTTCTTTTTGGTAACCCTACGTATGATCTGACCGATGATGTTCTTTATGAATTAAGAAAATATAGCCTGCCTGAAGAAAACTAAAATTACTAGCAGGTTTGACAACATTATCAGAACTTGCCGATCTTGTAAAAGGGAAAATCGTTGGTGATCCAACTATGGTGATAACCGGTGTATCAGAAATTCAAAATGGACGTGAGTCCACAATAACATTTTTAAGCAATTTAAAATATAAGAAATATTTGCCAACCACTGGCGCATCTGCTGTAGTTGTTCCTGAAGCATCTTTACTAGATAATAAACCTGGTATTGTCCACCATAATCCACAATTAGCTATTGCTAAAATCCTTGGTGAGTTTACACCCAAACTGCAATACACGAGTGGTGTTAATGAAACTGCCTATGTTGATTCAAAAGCTAAGATTGGTAAAAATGTAACCATTGGGCCATTTTCTGTTATTGAAGCTGGAGTTATAATCGGGGACCATTCAAATATTGGTTCGCACACAGTAATTGATCAGAAAACTAGTATTGGAAAAAATTGTAAGATCTTTTCAAATATACATATTTACCATGGCACCAATATCGGTGATAATGCCATCATTCATAGCGGCACAGTTATTGGCAGTGATGGTTTTGGTTTTGTCACAGATCAAGATATAAATCATAAAATACCTCAGAATGGTTATGTGATCATTGGAAATGATGTTGAGATCGGGGCTAATTGTGCTATTGATCGGGGTACCATAGGAGATACTATAATAGAAGATCAGTGTAAATTAGATAATCATGTGCATTTGGCGCATAATGTTCGCTTGGGTAAAGGGTGTTTATTAACCGCGGCAGTAACAATTGCTGGTAGCGTAGAGGTTGGTGAATTTTGTATATTTGCAGGACATGTTGGTGTTGCTCCTCACGTGAAAATTGGTGCACGGTCTGTGCTAGCGGCAAAAACTGGTGTTTCAAAATCACTAACAGGAGGTAAAGTGTACGCAGGAATGCCAGCCCGGGAAATAAGAGAACAACATAAGCGAGAAGCTGTATATTTAGAGGTAGTCAGGATACAAAAGAGACTAAAAAGACTCGAAAAATGACTAACACAAACCGTAAACAAAGAACCATTAGTGCACCTGTATCATGCACTGGCGTTGGGTTGCATACAGGCGTTGAGAGTACCATTACTTTTAAACCTGCGCCTGAGAACTATGGTATCCAATTTTCAAGAACGGACATTATTGGTAGTCCTGAAATAAGAGCTGACATTGAACATGTAGTGGATATTTCCCGTGGTACAACCATTGGGCAAAACGGCGTGAGGATTCATACAGTTGAACATGCCTTGGCTGCAGTATCCGGTTTGCGAATTGACAATCTTCTGATTGAATTAACGGGCAAAGAAGCGCCTGTTATGGATGGCAGTGCCAAAGATTTTGTTGAGGCATTACAGTCTGTAAAATTTGTCCAACAGAGTGAAAATAGAAATGTTTTGGATATCAGCAGACCTGTTGTCTATTCTGATCCAGATAAAGAGATAGATATCCACGTAGTTCCTGCGGATAGTTTTAGAGTTACGTTTCTTGTTGAGTATCCTTTACCCGCACTAGGAACACAATACGAAGCAATCTATAATATGGAAGAAGACTTTGCTCGTGATGTGGCTCCGGCAAGGACTTTTTGTTTTTTAAGTGAAGTGGAAGAGTTAAGAGAACAGGGATTGATAAAAGGCGGCAGCTTGGCGAATGCGGTTGTAATTGTAGACAAAAAAATAGAGCATGGTGAGATTGATCGCCTTCGTGATTTATTTGGAATAGAGGAGACAGTAATTCAAGGTGCTAACGGTATTCTCAATGGTAAAGTTTTACGTTTTCATAATGAACCTGTCCGACATAAAACCCTGGATCTAATTGGCGATCTAGCTTTACTAGGCATTTCTATAAAAGGTCATGTAACTGCCGCACGTAGTGGGCATGCTAGTAATGTAGAATTCGTAAAAATGATCCGGAAAGAATACAGCGACCAATTAGACTGAAATTCGGGTTTAGATTGTGAACACAAAATCGCAATTTGAAATCCAGGATATTATGAAAATTCTCCCCCATCGGTATCCAATGATACTTATTGATCGTATTACGGAGATCACTGAAGGTGTAGGCCTTACAGCAATTAAGAATGTTACTATTAATGAGCCTTATTTTGCAGGACATTTCCCAGATCAACCTGTTATGCCAGCCGTATTAATTTTGGAGAGTATGGCGCAGGCCGGTGCATTTCTTGTATTAAATACTGTACCCGATCCATTGCAAAAGAATATGTTATTTTCCGCAATAAGTGATTCAAAATTTCGAATCCCGATTATACCCGGTGACCAAGTAGAAATAAAAATGCAACTAATAAAAATTCGCCTAGGCGCTGTAAAACTACGCGGTGAAGCATATGTTTTTGGAAAATTGGTCGCTGAAGCCAATTTAATGGCCAACATTGTAAACAGAGCAGGAGCATAATATAACTGTACCCATTCATCCTACTGCCCAAGTAAGTGGTGATGCAAGACTTGGCAATAAAGTAACCATTGGAGCATATACGGTAATAGAGGCTGGTGTGACTATTGGTGATAATTCATCGGTTGGAAATTTCAATACCATTTGCACCGGTACTATCATTGGTGAGAATTGTACAATATTTCACAATTGCAGTATTGGTGAAATACCGCAAGATTTGAAATATAAAGGTGAGCAAACTGGAACTACAATAGGCAGTGATGTAATAGTAAGGGAAAATGTAACTATTAACCGTGGTACAGCGGCTTATGGTACGACAACAATTGGTAACAATGTGCTGTTAATGGCAGCTGCCCATGTTGCACATGATTGTATTATTAGTGATAATGTGATCATGGCTAATATGGCAACCTTGGGTGGCCATGTGGAAATCAAAGAATATGCTTCCTTGGGAGGTGGTGTGCTTGTGCATCAATTTTGTAGAATTGGAGCCCATGTATTCATTGGTGGTGGTTTTCGTGCGGTACAAGATGTACCACCGTTCATTTTAGCTGTAGGGGAACCATTACGTTATGGTGGTATCAATTCAATTGGTCTTAAGAGAAGGGGTTTTACCAAAGAAGCACTGACAAATATCAAAAAGACATATCGTAAATATTTTCGTTCAGATTTACCCAGATCAAGTGTGCTGGAAAAAATGAAAAACGAAATGGGAGATTCAGCGGAAATTGAAGAAATTATTAATTTTATTGACACAAGCAAACGTGGCATTATCTAGTATTTTTTATGTATAGATGGTATGAAACGATTCATAACAATACTTTTTATTATATCCCAATATTTATTGGGCCAGTTTCCTTCATATGATCTTTCAGAAGTTGCTGAGAGTAATTTTGTAGCTGGAGTTGAACCACTGGTACGCAGTACTTCTTTTTCATTAGGATATCATCAATTCTCAGCGCCCGATTTAGCCAACCGTTTTTATGTAAGTATTAATACCGCAGTCGGTAATGATTTAACAGGCCGCTCATTTTCAGGCAAATCAATTGTTGGACTACCGATAATTCATGGGGCATTACTGGTAACGGAAAACCTAAAAATAAATGGAATTTTGGGGGGGTTAACAACCGATAATGATGTTTTAGAATATTCTGGTTATGGTTTTTCGCTATCCCTATCTGAGGATGATACATCACAATGGGTGGCTGACCTGATTGTGGCTAAGATGGACGGGTCGCGGCATCTGCATTGTAGAACAATAGATGCATCAATATCTAAAGCTAGCATATTCAAAGCATTTCCATTCTATTTTGGGTTTGGAATTAATCAATACACGAGCAGAATATTTTATAAAGGTGATGAAGAAATACCAGAAATAATTTCTGGTTCAGCGAATTATGTGTTGCTAGGAAAGATTATTTCATTTTCTAGCTGGAGTATTGGGACACAGGCACGTATCAATAATAAATTAACTCAATTTTCTTTAAGTTTACATAAATCCTTCAATTAAGTATGGCAAAACGAATTTCAATACTTGGATCTACAGGGTCAATTGGTGTTAATACATTGGTTGTTATTGATCAACTCGATGAAGATTTAGAGGTTGTGTACCTTTCTGCTTATCAGAACGTTAAAAAGATTATTGAGCAAGCAAAAAAGTACCGACCAAAAGCTGTGGCTGTTATTAATCACTCATCCGCTGTAGAAGTTAAAGATGGATTAACTGGTGAAAATATAGATGTCTTAATGGGCCGAGAAGGCTTGCTGGAAATATCCCAAAGGGATGATGTGGATCTACTGATGAACGGACTTGTTGGATCTTCAGGTATGGAGCCAACTTTGAATGCAGTTAAAGCTGGAGTAGATGTTGCCTTAAGCAACAAAGAAAGTATGGTAATGGCAGGTGATATTATTAATAGGACAAAAGAAAAAACCGGGGCAAGTATATATCCTGTAGATAGTGAACATTCGGCCATATGGCAATGCCTCACTGGAGAAAAACTTGAAGATGTTCGTAGGATTATCTTGACAGGTAGCGGTGGTCCATTTCGAACAAGAGATTTGAAAACATTCTCTGATATTACAGTAAATGAAGCCTTGAATCACCCCAACTGGGACATGGGGAATAAAATTACGATTGACTCAGCAACAATGATGAATAAGGGTTTAGAAGTGATTGAAGCGCATTGGTTATTTAATTTTTCTG
>CAJWGZ010000035.1 GCA_913041075.1 uncultured Fidelibacterota bacterium
CTTCCCAGATTCTTTTCAAGTCATTTGGTAGTTTTTTATCGAATGAACTCAATTTTTATCTCTAATTAAATTGGATTGAATAGTTTTCCCCATTTACATGAGTATAACGGTCTAATTGCACATATTACTTACAAATAATCCTTGAGTTTAACGCGCAAAATTTTCAGCGCTCGATAGAGCTGATTTTCAACAGTTCTACGGGACAAACCTAATGTATCAGCTATATCCTGATTGACCAGGCCATTTACTCGACTAAGGATAAATATTTCCCTGCATTTATCTGGTAAATGTTCATTTACCACATTTTGAATTTCAGACTCTAATGATTCTGTATCATGCCGGACAGCGGGATTATCAAGTTGAGACGGAGTCGGTTCAGGAATTGTATCTTTGTGGCGGATCTTCACATTTTCATGACGAAAGAAATCCAGACAAAGATTATTGCTAATTTTGGCAATATAAGAAAAAAAAGATTTTTTTGGTTTTAGGGAAGTTTTATGCTTCCAAACCCGTAGAAATGTATCTTGAACGATATCATCTGCTATTGTTTCATCTTTTACCCGGTAGACTACAAAATTAAATAACGATTGGTGATATTTTGTAAACAGGTCCCTAAACGCATCTCGATCAGATTCCCTTAACCGGGTAAGCAATTCTTGATCTTTTTCTGCCATACTTATGAATTGTTATTAGAATATGCATGAATTTACAATGACCAGGATCAAGATATAATTACCCAGCTATATAATACAATTTACCAATTCAATAATCGCTATTTGTATGAGGTTTCTCGCGGTCTTTTTAAAGACGGTTATCCGTCACACAAGGCTACTTCAGTTATAATTATTTTTTGGGATACGTCAATTATTTACTTGAAGACAAAAGGAATGTTGTAAAATTTCGCCAGTTTCATTATAAACCAGTTTCCCTTCATAATTTTTTACCTTCCAGTTTATACATATTTCATCTCCACCATCATCAATAATATCCATAACTCCGTATTGACCTCGTATACCACTCCTACCATGGGAATAGGGGCCACCCTTTACGCTTGGTCTTCTATCTAAAGGACCAGCATGAAAAACAGGTATTGGCGCTCCACCATCAGTGGCATAATCACTATTAGTTCCATCATCAATTGCACTCATATGAGCATCACCACTAACAATACAAATAGCAATATCATTTTCTTTGATGAAATTGGCAATATTTTTTCTTTCCTCAGGATACCATCCCCAATTATCATGATCATCGCATTCATAACCTTTTTCAGTACGAATTGTATTTTCATCATCACAATTGAACCAACTTAAATCTGGTGTACTGATAAATGGAAAACTTGAATGCCAGACCACTGCTAAATTATTACTTTTTGCATCAAGTAATTCATTCTTAAACCATTGTAAATGATCAGGGTAACCAAAATTGCTCCCGGGCATGATTTTTTCACAATCAGTTGCATCAGGCATTTCACAATCACCAGTAAAAAGCGGTCTTCTTTTCTCAGAACGTAAGTCCGTTAATATAAATTTTAATCTACCAATATTGAATGATTGCGAAATAAGTGTATCACCCTGCCCAAAAGAAAGTGGATAGTGTGGAACGTAAGACTGATATGCGTGTCGAGCTTCGCTTTGACAGGCAATATAGCCATCTTGATTAGGCGAAAGGCCGGAACTGTTATTTGGACCATAATCATGGTCATCCCACATATAAGCTATAGGTGTATTCTGATATAATTTTGACTGTTTTTTCGAACCTAGAACTGATCGATAATACGACAAGAAATTTTGTTCACAATCTCTATATATATTTCCATAATGGAAATCGCCTAGCATCAAATATAATAATGATTCTTCTTCCCTGATTCTATCGAAGACAGGGTTGTTTGATCCAGTTGTTGCACATGTTGCTAATGTAACTTTAAATGAAAATGGTTCATTGGATGGCGTTTTAAACCTTCCAATCACATCTTTATCTTTTTTGATTATCCCATTTACACTAAATCTATAATAATAAGCTGTACTCGGATTAAGATCGTCAAGTACAATTTTTGAAAAATAATCTAACTCTGGATCTGTACTAACAGTATTGGAAAATTCTGTTCGTTTTCTAAACCTTGAATTTTCACTATATTGAATTTTTACATTTGCCTCAGAGCTTGTAGCAAAAACAATTGTGACACTGTTTTCAGAAATTGCACCCGACCAATAATATTCAATATCCTGACTAAAACTGAATCTGGATATAATTATGGAAATAAATAATAGACACTTGTAAAAATTTAATGTCATTGATCAATCCAGCATCTTCTCAAATGGTTTTATGTAAGTAAAACCATCATATGGATTCTCATCTGGATGTCTAATGGACCAAAGATAGTACATATGAAAACCGGGTGCTGCCGTCTGGCTATGAACTCTGTTATCAGTAATTGGTAAAATATCACCGTGTCTTATTTTATATACATCTTCGCCCAGTTCACCATGGCCATATCCCCACTGTGGTGAAAATTCGTAATAATATATTTCTGGTTGTGAATGGTGGTGAGGTGGATAGCTACTCCACTTGCCAGGAAAATTCAAAACTTCACCTATAACCAATTTAGATTGTGGTGGTGCAATGGTTCTATCAAATGCCAATCGGACTAATCGGTAACATGTATTATCCAGTTGATCTTTTCCTCGGTGTTCAGTATCAATATCTTCAGGAGTGTAGATCATCCCCTTAAACATATTTGAATTTGGTGTTTTAAGTATGGCTGCTTTCGTTAAAGTAGTAGCGCTAATTATAGCTCTTTCATTGGGTCCCAAATGAACCACAGTCGGATCATGTTCGATCCAATTATTCCGATTAAAGGTAGATGTTGAATTATTGTATTCAATATTTCCTGCACCATTAATAATTAAGACGGCTATTTCATTTTCAGGTTCACATATCTCTATTCTATCATTTTCCTCCATCAATAAAATGTCAAAATAAAGCCCTGTCTTTTCGAATACACCATTATAGTGGTTAAATCCCTTGATAAAATCTTTATCTCGAAATTGTGTTATTAAACTCATATTCTACCCATTTCTATTTATCATCCGCGAACGTATAATCTGGATAAATTCGTCATATCCATCTAAAAATGTATCCATTGTATGTTTACTAGCACCAAAGAATTCAAATTCTTCTATTGTCATACCATTTTCATTAAAAGCTCGATTAAAATCATTAAAATTATTAGATAATTTGTCTGTGATTTCCGAATCAACAGGATCATTAATTCTATTTATCACTTCTATATCTGATGCATTGAATTTATTCCACCATTCATAAGGCATGCTAATAACAATGTCTCCGCCAACCAACTCAGACCAATGCTTATGATTACGAAATGCAGCGGCTAAAAGCTTGGAACGATACCCTCTTTTTTGAAATATTTTGTATGCATTCTTGAATACAGCGATGGATGCCCAGTCTATTATTTCAGGATCCACATCAATATTTTCACTTTGTTTTACACGCTTTAAATGATCATCAATGCGTCCCACCATAATTGTCACATATGGAGTAAGTTTTTCTATATTTATTCCATCCTGTTCTGCTTGATCCAATCCTCTTTCGATAGCTTCTGCAACTTGAACAGCTTGTGGTACAGTAAAACTCACCGTGGCATTGATACATATACCATTTGCAGTCAGTTTTTCGAGTGCTGCAATACCAGCGGGTAAAGCAGGACATTTAACAGCAATATTGGGAGCTAAAGAAGCTAAGTATTTACCCTGTTCAAACATTAGACCAGCATTTCTGTAAAACTTTGGGTTAACCTGTAAAGATAATTTTCCTTTTAGACCATCTGTTTTTTTATAAACAGGCCGCAAAATATTCGCGGCTTTTTTACCAACTTCATCAATAAGATCCCAAAGAATATCATCTTCAGAACCAGCTGAATTTGACTCAATCATTTTATCTATTATAGGTAACCAAATATCTGGATGATTATTTACAGCAGCACATGTAATAACAGGATTAGAAGTTGCGCCAACTGCTCCTTCATTCACAGCATGTTGCAGTTCCTCATGATCATTGGAGTCATTCCACCAATCAGAACCTAATTCAGATGTTTGTTGCATCTTGCTCTTCATAGAGATCAGTTAATTATAATGCTATCCAAATAATTGCGGGCACTAATGGCATAATGTAATGGATCTGCCTTGTCTGGGTCCTGCTCTGCCTCTACAATGATCCAACCATTATACTGATTTTGTTGAAGAATTTTGATTATAGATGAAAAATCGATGCAACCATCACCCGGAACTGTAAAAATGCCAGAGAGAATTGTTTTAAGAAATGAATCGGATAAACTATTATACTTTCTAAATACTTCTTTTCTTACATCTTTAAAATGAACATGCTCTATTCTATCCAAATTATTTTCAATGAATACAACCGGATCGATGCCTGCGTAATAAAGATGACCTGTATCTACACAAAGATTGACAGAATTGGCATCTGTACATTCCAATAATCGTTTTATTTCTTCATTGGTCTGAACACATGTCCCCATATGGTGATGATAGGCCAAACGGATACCATAATTATTACATATTTCTCCAGCTTTATTTAATGAACCGATTAATAATCCCCAATCTGAATCACTCAGGATAGGTTTTGAAGATAAACTTTTATTTATATCACTATGTACTGATCCTGAACATTCCGCAATATTAATTACTTCAGCATTAACCTCTTTTAAAAAGCTAACTTTTTCTTCTACATTTTTTAATTCATTTTCTTGCTCATTCAATACAAAATATGTTGAGTGCCAAGATGATGCTAATTTTAAATTGAATGTGTTCAATAATTCAGATAGCGATGATGCTTCATTTGGGAATTTATTCCCTAACTCGGTCCCTTCATAACCAGCTTGATTCATTTCTGAAAGTATTGTTTCGATTGTATAGTCCGACCCCAGTTCAGGAATATCATCATTATTCCAATTGATAGGTGCGACCCCAAAACGAATACTTCTATTATTCTCAGAATTCTCGTTCATCTTTTAATCTTTTTTCATATTCAGCCCTAGCTTCATCAACCGATGGCATTTCAGACACTTCTGCAACAGGTACATTCCACCAAGATTCATACCCGGGTACGCGTATTTCCGGATCCACAGAAACTTCAATCAACGTAGAATAGCTGTTCTTTCTAGCTTCTTCCAATGCCCTTACAAGTTCATTGCTTTTTTGGACTTTATTTGCTTCTATTCCTAATGATTTAGCGATGTTCGAAAAATTAATTGGTAATTCTTTTCCAGTATATTTACCCGATTTATAATCTCTCTGACGATAAAGATTCCCAAAGCCTTCGCTTCCCAAGCTAATAGACAGTCCATTAATACTGGCAAAACCATGATTGTTTATCAATAGAATAATAAGTTTCAGCTTTTCCTGCAAAGCAGTTACAATTTCTGAGTTCATCATTAAAAATGAACCATCCCCTACCATCACATAAACATCTCCATCATTTTTTGCTAATCGAATACCAAGGCCGCCAGCTATTTCATAGCCCATGCAAGAATAGCCATATTCCATATGGTACTGATTGCCATTTACTGTGCGCCAAAGCTTATGCATATCACCAGGCAGACTTCCTGCAGCACAAACCACAGTATCTTCATCACTCATAAAATCTGATACTAAACCTATGACTTCACCTTGACTTATTAGAGGTTCATTATTAAGTGTAAAAATTCGATCTACTTCTTTAGCCCAGTCACCGTTTAGTGCAAATATTTCCTGAATATATTTTTCATGCACATTGAAATCATCTAGTTGTAATAATTCAGTAAGCTTCACCAAACAAGCCTTAGCATCACCAACTAAGGTTGTAGCAGAATGTTTGCTGGCATCATCAGGTGAAACATTTATTCCTATAAATTTCACATCTTTGTTTTGAAACAGTGTCTTTGAAGCTGTAGTAAAATCGCTTAATCTTGTTCCAATACATATCACCAGGTCTGATTTCTTGGCTAATATATTTGCGGATGAAGTACCCGTAACACCAATGGCGCCTAAACATTGAGGGTGATCCCAAGGTATAGAACCTTTCCCCGCCTGTGTTTCTGCAACTGGAATTCCTGTTTTATTAGAAAAATCACTAAGAGCAGCTTCCGCATCTGAATAGATAATGCCTCCACCAGCAATAATAAGGGGGGTTTTGGAGTTTTTAATAAGCTCAGCAGTTTCTTGCAAAGATTTTTTCTTGGGTGACATTCTTGGAATAACCCAAACTTTTTCTGCAAACATATCTTCCGGATAATCATAAGCTTCAGTTTGGACATCTTGAGGTAAAGCAAGAGTTACTGCTCCAGTTAAGACCGGATCAGTTAAAACACTCATTGCTTCGGAGACAGCATCAATTAATTGCACCGGTTTGCTTATACGTGCCCAATATTTACTGACAGGTTTCAGGCAATCATTTACAGTAATATCCTGATTAGTTGGATGTTCAAGTTCTTGCAATACTGGACTTACATTACGTCTATTAAATGCATCACCAGGAAGTAACAATACAGGTAAGCGATTTATTGTTGCCCCTGCAGCACCAGTAATCATGTTGGTTGCCCCTGGTCCTATAGATGATGTGCAGGCAAATGTTTTTAAGCGTCTGTTTTGTTTAGCATAGGCAGCAGCAGCATGGACCATGGCCTGTTCATTACGGGGTAAGAAATGTTTTAATTCACCGTCCTGTTCAAGTGCTTGTCCAATCCCAGTAACATTGCCATGTCCAAAAATCCCCCATACTCCAGAAAAAAAAGCATTCTTTTTATTATCCCGTTCAACAAATTGGTTTTTCAAAAATTGAACCAAGGCCTGGGACATGGTTAATTTCATATCAAAAATATATTAAACTAATATTTACGTAAATCCCAGTTGGGATTTATATCCAATGAAGGATTGAATGCAGAGGCAATATTTTCCCAAGGTACTGCTTTGAAATTCTGATTTCCAACATCATTTCTTCCATCTTGAACAACAAATATTCCTTGAGAAAAATTAGCTCCTAGATACATATTACATACATCAATACCATCCGTTTCTGAGGTGCCATCAATATTATTGCCATCAACAATAGCAAATTTACCAATATAACTATTTTCTCCTTCTCGTTTATACACTGCATAAGTATTATCTCCCTGGCTGGAAGCAATCAAATATCCTGTTGAATCTCCAGAATAATAAATAGTCAACCCCTCTACATCGGCTGTTAGGTGAGTATTTTCCTCTACCAATGAACCTATATCACCATCACTTGGATTAGCGCCATATTTCCATATTAATCCTTTGTCTTCTTCACCAATATAAAGGTAACCTAATAAATCATCAGCTACACAACCCTCCAGCTTACTAGGCAATTTAAGGGTTCTTACTAGTGATGCATCCACAAGTCCAGAGCCATTATCAAAGAGCTTATACTGCTCAACATTGCCTTCTTTGTCATTCACTATAGCATATACATCGCCTGTATTGACATTTTTATACATGCATGAACCATATACTGTGATACCAACAATTATTTCCCGAGCAGCAACATTCACTAGCGATCTATTGTCTGAATCAATTTTAAATACACCTAATGTATTGGATGTCCGCTCACCGGTTGTAACAATATCAACAGTGTCGCCTCCCAGTTTAAAACCATATCTAATATCGACGTTATTTGCTTTTTCTATTTCAGTCTCATATATCTGGTTACCACTTAAATCGTAAACCCTTAATCCAGCAGAATTCTCATCCTTGTCTGTCCCAATTATTAGAGATAATGAGGGATCATTAGGATGCACCCAAATACATGGGTCATCAACAGTATCATCAGATGATGCTACCGGTTCGGTTTCCATAGTAGCAATAACCTGTATAATACTATTATTATTGCTTTTTTGCTTATTACATGAAATAGCAAATAGTAAAAGGATACTAATAATCACATTCATTAATCTGTCAACCATTTGGATCAGGAAATAAAAATAATTAAAGGGATTCTCAGAGCAGTGTACTGCTTTGAGAATCCCTAATTAACCAAAAACCATTAAAAATCATATTGCAGGCCTACCCTGAAGGACGGACCATAGAGCTCCCTTTGAATTGGAGTTGATGAAGAACCCTGGAAATATCCTAACGGAGCATTATTCACATTCATTAAATCAGCCAATATTGTCAAGTTATCCATAGGATCATAACTCAATGAAATATCTATACGATTCGCAGGTTCATAATAAATATCTTCATCAGCATCATCACCTACTTCAACAATATACTGATCTGAAAGGGCATAGGAAAATCTTGCGGATAATTTCTTGGTTTCGTAAGAAAGACTAAAATTCCCTGTATTTCCTGCTTGACCCGGCAGCGTTGTTTTATCTCTATCTGAGCCATAAAAAGCTTCAGACGTGGTTGATGTATAGTTCGCGTATACACCAAGTCCGCTCAATGGACCAGGGAGAAATGAAAGCTGCTGCTGTAAATTAATTTCCCAGCCACTTAAGGTAGCATTTTCACCATTCTGAGGCATTTTGACCTCGGCATATTCTTTACCCTGCAATGTGTAATCTTCCATTACTCCTACATAGAAATAGTCTGCTATATCTTTTGTGAAGTAACCAAAACTAACAATACCAAGTGGTCCGGCATAATATTCCAGCATCAGGTCAATATTTTTTGAATGTGCTGGTACCAGATCCGGGTTCCCGGCTTCAGCTTCATCTTCTTCAGCCAATACAAATGGGACAAGACTGCCATAGTTTGACCTGGCCATGGATTCAGTATAGGCAAAACGCGCAAACATATTATTATTTATTCCATATTTTACATGAAACATGGGTAGAGCTACGCTATGATCAGATTTGCTGGTTACCGCAGTAAGTAATGCTAGCGATTCCTCATAAGTACCCTCTTCATCCTCAATCTCTGCTATATCTCCAACCCAGCTGGTGTATTCAGTTGCTGCATTTTCCATACGTGCTCCCGCAATAATATTCATGTTGCCCATACGCATATCTGCCATGCCGTAAAAAGCCGTAAGATCTTCTTTCGCATTCCAGGTTTCAAAAAAAACATCTTCATAGAGAGGGAATCTCTCATAGCTGTCTATATTATCCTTCATATGATCATGAATTTTATCTACATCTATACCTACAATATGTGTATAGTTACCGTCTAGAAAATCCTCGCCATCCAAATCTTTTTTAAAACCTGTCATTTCAATGTCGTCATCACCATCCCAGCCCCATAGTTCATTACCTGTTCTGTCTGACACTTTTTCTTTGCTGGACATCTTAACACCCGCTTTGACTTTTCCTGACAATGGACCTACTGACAGGTCCATTGAAACATTTAAGGCCATTATCTGGTCATCATCAGTAGATAAATTTCCATCAGGATTTTTTGCACTCGGGAAATATTTACCTAATAACTCAATTTCATCCAGTTCGTAATTCGATGCATCATCAGGATCAAATGATCCACCATCATCATCTGTGAAATTTGACATGGTAGGATAATGTTCATCACTATACTCATAGTCCCAGTTTACATCTTTGACTACAAATGTTATATTGGTGCTCGGGGTTCTAAGTTCTTCAGCGTGGGAAATAGTATAGCTGTAATCGACACCAATATTCCCAAACTGATGTTGACCACCAAGGGTATAGCTATTGATATATGAAATAGAAGTTCTTGATTTTAAGTCACGCTCAATTCTAGCTAGGTTTACGGCTAAACCATCTTTAGCAGGATCATAACCAGATCCTGGCTCTTCTTCATCTACTGATTTATCAAATCTGTATCGCATTCGATCTCGTTCTTCCCAATCTGTGTACCTGTTCCACATGCTTCTTAGGTAAAACTTTGAGTTTTCATTGAGTTTGTAATCCAGGTTTCCTGTTATGCCCATGCGCTCTCTTGATAGATTATAATTTCTCAATTGAACATCGGTTAGTACTGTACCATCTTTGTCGTCAGTTTTATAAATAAACGTTGTGTCCGTTGGATCATCTTCATCTACTTCATATTCATCAACCTCTTCCGTTACCCATTCAATTTTGTCATCCCACTCCATTTCAATATTATCCGTATGCATATCATTATT
>CAJWGZ010000036.1 GCA_913041075.1 uncultured Fidelibacterota bacterium
TAATAAAATCAATAATAATCTATGTAGAGCGGTATTGTTCATATTTAAGTCTGACCTATTTTAATATCCAATTTTCGATTAAATCTGCCGTCATTTTTGCTCCGCGACTATTCAAGTGTAAAAAATCTGTAAGTATAAGAAAACCATTATTGGACGCAATCTTATCAAAACTGGTTCCCAGTAGTAAATGAGAAAAAATACCCTTTATCATGATCCCTCTAAATCCATTATCGTATGATAATCTTGGATGCTGTCCTTCCGCCTGTATGTACTCAGTTATTTTTTCATGAAGTGGTAAATAATCTACAGTATTTTTCTTTGCGACAGCCTGTATTATCCCACTGTATTCCTTTGTTCGTTGGTAGGCTATGTGATTTATATCCTCACCGATGGGCGGTAGCGATAATATGGCAATTTTTGCATTTGTTCGTTTTTTTAACTGGGATATAAGTTCCTTAACGTTTTTCCTGAAAAATTCTGCATTCGGTTTATCAGGAAGAGCCATGTCTCTCATGTAGCGCGCACTATTTTTTTCGCTCAATGACGCATTTGCATCATTGGTACCAATGAGAAGGGTTACATAATCCGGATCGCACTCAATAATCTTACCTAATCTTTTTACCACATTATATGCCAAATTTCCATTAATTCCTGCATTTACAAATTGATAACCATTATCACTCAGACGCTCTGACAAAATATTTACATAATTATAGCTCACTTGACCATGAGTTATACTGTTACCAACACATACAACAGTTTTTTGATTATTATCCTGTGCGCTATCCTCGAGGAAATTTACAGGTGAATTCAAAGGCAATTTCTGAGCTTTTTTTAATGTATAAGTAATAGCAACGATCAGGATAATTATTAGAACACCCGACAACGCAATGATTCTAATAATCATTATATAGTCTGACTAAAAGCGTAGATGACTAAGAACAATATTGCCTATGAATTGTCATACTTTTTTGGATATTCATAATACGCCAACCTGCCGGAACCAAAATCAATATCTGTCCAGGAAGAAAACTCAAAATCAATGCGGACAACACCGCAGGTCACTACATTCATTATATTACTACCCGTAAGCAAATTAACGAACGATGTAAAAGTCGGATTATGACCAAACAGCATGATCGATTTATGTAGGTCATCCTGGTTTTGCACTAATTCCAATAATTGTTGCGCCCCGGCACCATAAATGGTGCGATCAATAATAATATCATTTTCTACCAAACCCATAGCTTCCCCAAAAGCTTTCGCCGTCAAAAACGCACGGTAGGCAGGACTGGATATGAGTAATTCCGGTTTTTCACCTTTATCCATGATCAATTTTCCCATGAAAGGCGCCGCTTTTTTCCCACGTTTATTTAATGGACGGTCTATATCGGCTAATCCGGGATTACCCCAACTGGATTTTGCATGCCTGGTAAGAAATAAATATTTCAATAATGTATTATCCAGGTAATAAATCTGGATTCAAAAGATTTTCTTCCATTATCTTTATTTCGTCAATGCCGGAAATAACAATTTCAGGATCATATTCGAGTTTCTTTTTAGAAATTTTCCCTTCATAATCTACATTTACCAATATACTCTTCATACAATTGAGGCGAGCCTTTTTCTTATCATCTGATCGTATAATTGTCCATGGTGTGAGTGTCCGATTGGTGGCATTTAACATTTCAAATTTGCGGATTGAATATTGATCCCATAATTCTTGAGCCTGTTTATCAACAGGCGACAGCTTATACTGCTTTAATGGGTCAGTTTCGCGTGATTTAAAACGGTTTTCCTGCTCTTTCTTAGAAACAGAAAAATAAAACTTGAATAATTGAATACCACTCCTGACCAATAGTTCTTCAAACATTGTAGCATACTTCAAGAATCGTTTATGTTGCTCATCCGTGCAATAACCCATGACTGGTTCAACCATTGCTCTATTATACCAACTCCTATCAAAAAGCACTAATTCTCCACCGGCGGGAAGATGGGTGACGTAGCGTTGGAAATACCATTGTGTTTTTTCTCTATCACTTGGCTTCTCAAGTGCGACAACTCGTGCACCGCGGGGATTCAAATTTTCAGTTATCCGTTTTAAAGTGCCACCTTTACCAGCAGCGTCACGACCCTCAAAGATGAGCGCTATCCGTTTGCCATGTTTTTTGACATGGGACTGCATTTTAAGTAACTCAATCTGCAGTATTTCAATTTCTTCATTATATTTCATTTATTTACACCTTTCCCCCAGTTCACTATTTGATTTGGTAGCCATAATATAAACGAAAATTTCCTGAGCGCCAATTCAGGAATGCCTTACTTGATAAATCAATTCTGTGTTTTCATTACACGCCAATCTTAGTTTACTGCCATGCAACTACCTATATGGCAGCCTTTTATTAATGAATGGTACACTTTTGTTCTTTTCTTCATATTCATTTTTATTTTAATAGGGATCAGTGAGGTTGCGCGATCAATGCTGCAATGGAGTCCGGAATCGAGCCGGAAACTGGTCCATCTAATCGTAGGTACACTGGTATCAGCTTGTCCATTTATATTCAAATCAAATATACCACCAGTCTTTTTGGCCGGCGTCTTTATCTTTGTTAATGCTCTTGCACTGAAGACGGAGAAGTTCAAGGGGATGCATTCAACAGATAGAGTAAGCTATGGGACGGTGTATTTCCCCATTGCATTTCTTATTTTAGCGCTATTTTGGTGGGATAAGCCGATCACCTTGATCCTTTCAATAATGATAATGACTTATTCAGATACAATTGCTGCGGTCACGGGCGAATTAGTTCATCGTCCAAGAAAGTTTCAGGTCTGGGATGATACCAAATCAGTAGAAGGTTGTTTGGGTATGTTTCTTTCAAGTTTCATGATTATTTATATCGGAACAGACTTATTTGCATGGTTATTTGGCGCAGCTTTTTTTGTTCCACTAACTGTATTGATTGGTGTAAGTGGCTTCGTAGCAATGTCAGCAACTTTATCTGAGCTAATAAGTAGTCGCGGATCAGATAATTTTTCGGTGCCTATTATAGCTGCACTGAGTTATGACATATTCCTGATAAACTATACCCATGGTACACTAAATAATCTTCTAATTTGGACAATCGTATC
The DNA here is from genome assembly GCA_913041075.1 of uncultured Fidelibacterota bacterium. Lineage (GTDB taxonomy): Bacteria > Fidelibacterota > Marinisomatia > Marinisomatales > TCS55. The sequence continues at coordinate 3,130 of CAJWGZ010000036.1, forward strand.
AGCTATCGCATTTTATGGTTTCTATCAGCTACAATCACTTAATAAAAGCGGAGTTATTTCTGCATATATCATGGGATTGATAATTTATGGTACAGGTGGTTTCAAATGGATTATACCAATCTTAGTATTTTTTATCTTATCGTCAGTTCTGTCAAAACTATCAAAGACAGGAAATACCATCCAAAAAGGTTCACAACGAGACATAATGCAGGTAATGGCTAATGGCGGAGTCGCTACAATTGTATCCGTGCTGAATTTCTATTACCCAATTGATCAGCTTTTCATTTTATACATTGCAGGAATCGCTGCTGCAACTGCAGATACATGGGCAAGCGAAATAGGATCATTCAGTAATCGGGATCCAATTCATGTTATTAAACTGAAAAGAGTAATAAAGGGTACTTCTGGAGGGATTTCAGCTATTGGTACACTAGGATCGGTACTAGGCGCAGCAATTATTGGAATTACAGGTTATTTATTGGGTTTATCAGGTTTATTATTAATTATAATCATTATTTCGGGAACAGTCGGCAGTTTGATTGATTCATTAATCGGTGGTTCGATTCAAGCGACTTTTCAATGTCTAAAATGCAAAATTATTACTGAAAAAAGAAAGCATTGTAAAATACCATCTAAGCACGTATCAGGTCTTTACATTGTAGATAATGATATGGTTAATTTTTTGAATACATTATTAGTAATTATTATTGTATTCATATTGGTATAAAGTAAATGGGATCCTCTTCGGCCCCCTTTTCAAATAGATTATTGTTCTAGGCTTAAATCACTTTATACACTAATAGTCCAACCATTACAATCAGGGAAACAAAAATATAGGCAACACCCATATTTCCTTTTTTTATTTCTTCCCATTCCTCAATGTCGGCTGATAACCAATCAAAAACCTTGATAGCTAAACCGACACCAAATGAAAAGCCAATGGCCGCAGTGACAGACCAACCAATAGCCCGTCCATATTCAGCAAGTAAACCAGAAAAACTAGTAGGGTCTAACATAATTCCTCCTTACAGTGTTTGAATTGAATCTTTTATTTCTCTCATAAATTCAGCAGTATCAAGTGATCCATCTGCTAATTCTTGTACCAAAAAGGCATTGGCTTCAGCTGAGAATATTGTATCACCACGTCCCATTGGTACAGTAACAAAAACGCTTACCTGAGCTGGTATTACAGGATTATAATTATTTATTGTTCCTTGTAAATGTTTCTGATGAATTATAGCCTGACCTGCTGCTGCAAAACCTATTATCATTATCATCTCAAAATTATTCCGTCTGCTAGTGAGATTTATTGTAAAATTATTACTATCCATATTTAATTGCATATTATCAGAGGTAATATCAACATGGTATGATTTACACGTTGAAGTAACCTTACGATAGAAAGCATAATTCGCATGCAGTATTCCAATGCTATTAAGAACTAACAAAAAAACAATTAATAACTTCTTATTGGATTTCATTTACCTTCACTAAAATGCAGGCGTGATTTTACAGGGATAACTTTTTCTAATCAAGGCTTATAACTAAACTGCCATTCTTAATTACATTTTGTATTGGGACAGAGGCCATATTATAAGGAATTTCTTCTGGGGTATCCAGGTCCCAAATAATCAAATCAGCTTTTTTACCAACCTCTATTGACCCAACATTTTCTTCTACATTGAGTGCGCATGCCCCAGTCCAGGTAGCAGCTTTTAATGCTTCATCTATTGTTAAACCTAAATAAAGACAGGCCAGGCTGATTATAAATGGCATTGATTGGATATGGCAGCTTCCAGGATTATAATCAGTTGCCAGTGCAATATCAATACCTGCATTAATCATTTTACGCGCGGGTGCATATAAATGATCACCTAAGAAGAAAGTTGTTCCAGGCAGTAAAATTGCCGTAACCCCAGCACGTGCCATTTCCTTTATACCTTGGTCACTTACTTTCATTAAATGATCTGCGGAAATAGCTCCTATCTCTGCAGCCAAACCCGCTGCTCCAGAATCTGTGAATTCATCTGCATGAAGACGGGGAATTAGACTATATTGCGCAGCAGTTTGCAGGATTATTCTACTATCATTTACATTAAAATAGCCTTCCTCGCAGAATACGTCACAAAATTTTGCAATTCCCTGTTCAGCTACAGCTGGAAGCATTTCTTTGCATAATAAAGTGAAATAACCTTTTGGATCACCATTGAATTCTGGTGGAATTGCATGCGCACCAAGAAACGTGGAAACAATATCAATTGCATGCGCACTGTTTACATGATCCAATACCCGTAGCGATTTCAACTCCGATTCAGTATCCAATCCATAACCGCTTTTTGCTTCCAAAGTGGTTGTACCCATCTCGATAAATTTATCCATACGTTTAATTACGCGGTCATATAATTCAATTTCAGTGGCATTGCGAACAGCTGTTATGCTGGCATTGATCCCGCCACCCTGTTTTGCTATATCCTGGTAGGAAACACCTGCCAGTCTCTTCATAAATTCATTTCCCCTACCATCGACAAATACTGGGTGTGTATGCGCATCCACAAAACCCGGAGTGACGAGCCTTCCATTACAATCAATGGATTCATTTCGACTAAGGTCCGCACCATTTATATCAGTAATAATTCCATCATCAATACTAATGGTACAGTCATGTGTTCGCTCGAGTGCAAAGTTTTTAGAATTATAAGTTGCTAGAAGTCCAATATTAGTAAGGTTTAGCACTGGTCTAACTGTTTCCCATGGGGATTTCTAGATCCCATTTATTTGCATTGGAAATTGCATCTTCATATCCAGCGTCAGCATGTCGTAATATGCCAAGTCCAGGGTCATTGCTCAGTACGCGCATAATTCGTTTTTCCATTTCGGGTGTACCATCAGCACAAATTACTTGACCAGCATGTATTGCCAATCCCATACCAACTCCGCCTCCATGGTGAATTGACACCCAGGTGGCGCCGCTTGCTGTATTTATAAGAGCATTTAGCAATGGCCAATCTGCCACTGCATCAGAACCGTCTTTCATTGACTCAGTCTCCCGGTATGGTGATGCAACTGAACCAGTATCAAGGTGATCCCTACCAATGACTACTGGAGACGATAGTTCACCGCTAGCAACCATATTATTTAGTTCCACACCAAATTTTGAGCGTTGCATATAGTTAAGCCAACAAATTCTGGCAGGTAACCCTTGAAATTGGATTTTATCGCGAGCAAGTTTTATCCACCGTACCAGCGTTTTATCCTCAGGAAAAAGTTCAATTACTTTCTCATCAGTTTTAAAGATGTCTTCCGGTTCACCTGACAATGCTACCCATCGAAAAGGGCCTTTCCCTTCGCAGAATAATGGTCGTACATAAGCTGGTACAAAACCAGGGAAATCAAATGCATTATTTACACCCGCTTTTTTCGCCTGCCCTCTTAGATTATTACCATAATCAAAACAAATAGCACCCTTTTCCATTAATTTCAGTATTCCCCGACAATGTTCAGCCATTGCTTTGTAGCTTTCTTGTACATATTGTTCTGGATTAGATTTCCGCAATCTAATGGCTTCTCGATATGTAATTCCGTTGGGTATATACCCGTCCAATTCATCATGCGCAGATGTTTGGTCTGTAACCAAATCAGGAATAATATCCATTTGGGCCATTTTTGGTACTATATCAGCAGCATTTCCCAGCAAACCGATAGATAATGGTTTTTTACTGTTTACCGCGTCTTGAACCATTTTTATAGCCTCATCGAGAGATTCTGTAGCTACTTCAAGATAATTCGTTGCTAAACGCCTTTCTATTCGTTTAGAATCAACCTCTATGGTTAGAATGACGCCATTATTCATAGTAACAGCCAGTGGCTGGGCACCTCCCATACCACCCAGACCGGCCGTCAAAACAAATTTACCAGATAAATCACTGTTGAAATGCTGTTTTGCAGCTGCTGCAAACGTTTCATACGTTCCCTGTAATATTCCCTGTGTTCCAATATAGATCCATGATCCAGCAGTCATCTGTCCGTACATCATTAACCCACGTTTATCCAACTCATTAAAATGGTCCCAATTCGCCCATTCAGGAACGAGATTTGAATTAGCTATTAAAACACGTGGAGCAGTTTCATGAGTTCTGACAACCCCAACTGGCTTACCTGATTGGATTAATAACGTTTCATCTTCATTTAATTTTTCAAGAGATTCAATAATCGCATTATAACAATCCCAATTACGGGCTGCTTTTCCTTTTCCACCATAAACAATTAAATTTTTAGGGTCTTCTGCCACTTCAGGATTCAAATTATTTTGGATCATGCGATAAGGTGCTTCAATCTGCCAGTTTTTGCAGTTTAAGCGATTTCCTTGAGGTGCTTGAATTATTTTTCCCATTTAAGTGTTTTTATTAATCATTTTCAAATTTATCTATGCTTATCAAACGCAAGCAACAGAATGACCAAAGTATTAATGATTTTCTTCATCAAAAACTGAAGTATAGCGATGGTCCTTAATCATTATATTATATGAAAATACAGATATTCGGGGAAATTGTCCTAAACGTGAAAATTGTATTTTCTCAACCGCTTCACTTGGTTTCTGATTATGAAGCGCAATTCCCATAATTATTTTTTCACGGTATTTTTTCGGAAAATTATCATTTATAACATCAATATTTCTTGCAAATTCACGCATCTTTGGTGAATAATTCATCGGAACTACCCAATCCATATAACCCGCTGCAAGCCAGACATTCCATTCCTGAAAATACCGCTCTCTGGCAACATATAGATTAGGTTTCACTGCAGCAGATATTATGCAATCTGGTCGTACTTCATTAACCAATGCCCGTGTGTCTTTGACCAAAGAAGTGACTGCTTTGCGTTTGAAGTTATTCCACCGTTTCATATTGCCTATTAATCTGGGACTAGCAATTGTACTGCGTTCCATCTCTAGAAACCACGGACCAGGATCATTTCCTGATTCGTTTTTAAATCGGGCAATTGCATACGGATTCCTACCGTACTCTGCGTCCTGATAGCGGATATAATCCAGATGCAAGCCATCAATATCATAATTGGTAATTAATTCTCGAAATACTTTAATTAAGTATCCATTCACATCTGGGTGGTTTGGGGAAAGAAATAATCCCTCGCTACCATTATTTTTAACTGTTACCATGTTCAATTGTTTTTCAACATCCACTGGCCATTCTTGTGTAGTATCTAACCATTCCTGCCGCATATGTAAAATATGTCGCTCATGGTTAGGTAATGATTTACTTGACCATAAAACATAGACGTTTACCCAGGCGTGAATTTTAATTCCTTTACCCTTCGCTGTATCCAGTAAATATGCCAGAGGATCAAACTCACCTTCACTCAGTATTTGACTTCTGGGAATGAATTCAGATTCATAAAAAGAATATCCACGTCCTCTTACCTGCACAAAGAGGTGATTAATGTTTTTTTCAATCGCAAAATTGACCATATCAGTTATGGTCATTTTGGACTTCAACACATCACGGGTAACCCATAAACATCTATGATCTAATGGCGGTACTTCATCTCTTTCACCAGCAATAAGATTGGGGTGTGATATTGACATAAAAAGAAGGGCAATCAAAATGATTGCCCTCAATAAGACACGGTTCGGATTATTTAATGCTAAGATAATATGCTTTTTACTCTGTCTCTTGTATTTCTTTGGATACGGGTGTGCTTTCAATCTTTTTGGTGCCTTCCATATCCACAAATTCAATAAGTGATACAGATGCGCGATCATTATCTCTAAAACCAAGTTTTATTATGCGTGTGTAACCACCATTCCTATTATCATACACCGGCGCAATGTCATTCAATAATATGTCTAAGATATTCTTATGGCGTATTTTCTTTGCGATCATGCGAATTGAGTTCAGATCACCTTTTTTTGCTTTGGTTACAAGAGGTTCAATATAACGACGCAATTCTTTGGCCCTCGCATCTGTTGTTTTGATACGCTTATGGATTATTAAATTTTCAGCCATGTTAGCTAACAAAGCACGTCGATGAGATGGATTTACACCCAGTTTCTTACCTTTTCTACGGTGTCGCACTTTATTATACTTCTTCCTTTAAGTATTTATCAACTTCCATACCAAAGCTAAGACCCATTTGATCTAATTTTTCAACCAATTCAGTTAGTGACTTGCGACCAAAATTCTTGTATTTCAGCATCTCATTCTCTTCTTTACTCACTAATTCGTAAATATACTTGATGCCCGCAGCTTGTAAACAATTATGACTGCGTACCGAAAGTTCCATTTCATCTATGGTCAAATTCAACAATTTGCGGATTTCCATCACTTCTTCACTAATAGGTTCTGATATTTCAAGTACTTCAGGTTTACTAATTGATTCTACAATTTGTAACTGTTCAATTAGAATACTTGAAGAATAACTAACAGCGTCCTGTGGCGTAATTGATCCATCCGTGCTTACCTCTAGCGTAAGAATTTCAATTGGTTCTTTCGCGCCCGGTACTGGTGTTACATTATACTTTACCTTTGTAACTGGATTGAATATGCTATCAATAGCTATCGTACCCAATGGTGCATTTGGAAGTTCATTTGATTCTGAAGGTGCATATCCTTTACCCACACCAATCTTTAATTCTATGTTGAATGTTGTACCTTCATTGATTTCTGTAATGTAATGTCTTTTATTTAACACCTTAAATTCATCACTTGCTTTTTGTATATCATTAGCAGTGAATTTGCAAGGTCCTTGCAGTTTTATAGATATCTTTTCAGGGTCATTTTCATCGAGCTTAAAACGCACGCCTTTTAGGTTTTGTATTATATCTGATACATCTTCTTGCACACCCTCGATACTTGAGAACTCGTGCAACACACCATCAAATTTTGCATTAGTGATTGCCGCACCAGGTATGCAAGTAAGCAGTACGCGT
>CAJWGZ010000037.1 GCA_913041075.1 uncultured Fidelibacterota bacterium
TTGAACTTCTTTCCTTTCAGGGGCAATAACCGTAATTTTTCAGAAATGGATAAACAAGAACTGGATAAACCTGGATCTGAACTGACAAATGAACCAAACTGTCTCAGTCAAACTAGCATTTGGAGTGGTCATATTTTCTGTGCTCTCCTCGCTGGCAATAGCGTCAATTATTGCCGCGGCAGGCACCGTACAATCAAACGAGCATAACCAAAACTTCTATAATTATACCGCCCTGTTTGTTGGGCAGGGCTTCATGGTTGTTCCCCTATTACTATTTTTAATCAGTAGAAAAGAGCCCATTCTTAGCCGGCTACGTATCCGGACAATAAGCTCTCCGGTTGTCTCTAGCGTAGTACTTATATCCTTGGGATTGATCCCTTTAGTGGATGAAATGGATCGCATCCTAGCATACGCATTTGAACACGAAAAAGTATTGACTGAACTATCAGATATTCTAATCATAGACTCGACACTTATTGGCCTATTATTAACAATAACTGTGGTTATATTAGCACCGCTTGGTGAAGAGATACTTTTTAGAGGTTTTTTACAAAAACTGCTGGAAGAATCGTGGCAGGATATCACCCGCGCTGTATTGATAACCAGCCTATTTTTTGCATTCATACATATGAATCCAGTTTGGGTTATACAAATCTATTTCTTGGGTGTAATGCTTGGTTATCTGGCCTGGAAAACAGGTTCAATATTAACTAGTCTAATCCTGCATAGCTTAAATAATGGTACGGCTCTATTCCTTACAAATTATTCAGACACTATCGAACCATATTATTTATGGAATAATCATGTATCACCTATTTTTCTTGCCCTGGGTGCTATCGCCTTGTGGGCTGGTTTTATACGCTTGAATAAAGTTGCAGGAGTGGTGGCATGAGACAGAAAATGATCAGCAATGAAATTATTATTCTGCGGGACACTTTTCGCCGTCTCTTAAGGCGCAAGGCGAATACTAATTTGACTAAGTTGATCGAAAAAACTCACCCTGCTGATATGGCTTTGCTGTTCCGCTTCTTCAGTGAAATTGAACAAAACGAACTATTTACAATAATGCGGCCCGGTGAACACACTGGTGAATTTTTAGGTGAACTTGATGAATTGATAATCAAACGATTAATTGAAAATGAAACACCGCAACATGTGGCAGACCTAATAGAATTCACCAGCTCAAATGATCAGGCGTCTATACTTAGTGTAATCAATGAAGAAGCGTCGCAGGCTATTCTGGATCTATTAAAAAGTGAAGAACAAGAAGAAGTCGAAGAGATTATGGGCTACCCGGAAGACAGTGCTGGTACGCTCATGTATACTGATGTATTTACGCTACACGAAAATACCTTAGCAAAGGAGGCAATTAACGTACTGCAGGATCACGAATCTTCAGAGATGGTATTTTACCTCTATGTTATTGATGACGGAGAAAGGTTGGTCGGTGTTATTTCTTTACGTGATCTGGTAACTACACCGCCAGATACTGAATTAAAGGCTATCATGATCAGGTCCCCGCATACTGTCCGCCCGGAAACTGACCAGGAAGAGGTTGCCAGAATTGTTTCTCAATATAATTATTTAGCTGTTCCTGTTATCGATCAAGAAGGTCAATTGCTGGGAATAGTTACCGTGGATGAAATTGTGGATGTCATCCGGGAAGAAGCAACCGAGGATTTCTTACAAATGGCTGGCGCCGGTAAAGATCGAGAAATTCTCATGAAATCTTCATGGGATAATGCCCGCAGCCGTTTGCCTTGGCTCTTCGCCAGTTGGATCGGCGGTATATGCGCCGCGGCTGTAATCGGTATCTTCGACAACACCTTACAGGGAACCCTAGCTTTGGCTGCATTTATACCGGTAGTAATTGGAATGGGTGGTAATATCGGAACACAAACATCAACATTGGTCGTTCGCGGTTTAGCTACTGGCAGGGTAAATGTGGGCAACAACATCAACATAATTTTCAAGGAAATCCGGGTGGGTATGATACTAGGTATTCTATATGGTTTATTATTAGGATTGTTCGCGATAATGCGTTTTGTGGATATTTCACCATACTTGGGCCTTGTGGTTGGTTTAGGTATCGCTAGTTCAATGCTTATAGCAACTGCATTTGGGTCTCTGGTGCCATTACTACTGCACCGTATAGACGTCGATCCCGCTATCGCAACCGGGCCTTTTGTTACAACAAGTATTGATATACTTGGAGTAGGCCTCTATCTTGGCATAGCAAAGATATTTCTGCCGGTTTAACATGGCCCTTACTTACCTTTTTTGGGGAAGTATCTGCGTATACCTTCTGTTCACATTGTACTTTACTACCGGTTTACACCGCTTAAGAAATAACAGCACCCCAAAATACCTTCCCAGGGTATCTGTTGTGGTAGCAGTACGAAATGAAGCTAGTACGCTACAGGAACTACTTAATAACCTAGTACAGCAAGATTATCCAAAGGGCAAGCTGGATATTACTATAGTAAGTGATCGATCCACAGATGGTACCTGGAATATTATTCAAGACTATGCACAATTGTACCCCACCGTACAGGGGATAAAAATTGAAAATTCCGATCCCCAGATGACGCCTAAAAAACGCGCATTAACGCACGGCATTGAAAAAACAAACGGTGAGGTAATCATTTCAACCGATGGTGACTGTAGCGTGCCTGCTGGATGGATACGCAGTATGGTAGAGGCGTTTGATGATGATACAGGTATAGTAGTGGGTAGATCCACAATCGACACCACGAAACACTCTTTTCTGCATTACTATCAGGGCCTTGATTTTTTGGGTATTATGGCAGCAAATGCCGGTGTTATTGGTTGGGGACAGGGTTGGTCCGGCTCCGGACAAAATATTGCCTACCGCAGAAAAGCGTTTGAACATGTAAATGGCTTTCAACCTGTAGCACAAAGACGGTCCGGAGACGATATGTATCTGGTACAATCCATATCCAAAGACTTCGGCATAAAGTTTAATGCGGATCCAGCTAGTTTTGTTATTACACAACCAGTAAATACTGTGAAAGAGTTCATCAATCAACGCACGCGCTGGTCATCTAACTCACGTTCATTATGGCAAACAAATATATTCTTCCTGTTCTTCTTAGTAATAGCGTTCATTTGTAACAGCGTGTTGCTGATCGGCTGGTTTATTAAACAGACGGTTTTTATAATGCCTTTATTGTTCATTACTAAAATGATTAGTGATGGTTTAGTGCTTTTTACTGGTTCAGCCAGGCTAAACATTCCAATTCGCACAAAGGATTACCTAATCTGGAGCCTGCTGCAGCCACTTTATATACCTTATGTTGGCATTATGGGTCTTGCAGGTCAGTTTCGATGGAAGGAATGACCGCCAGGATGCGTGCTAAGCCTATTGTAATTTTCCTACTGGCCAGTAGTATTTCTTTGACAGGTCAAGAATACAAAATAATGCTCTGGTCATTTCCTATTGTTGCGGTAAAAATGAATTCAGAAGCACCAGGGAAGATTGCCTTTAAAACTGAATCTATTGGTATCATGGATTATATCTGGCCCCATGATAACAGTTATACCACGCATTATGATACAACCAATTTTGGATTGCGCCATTTTTCCAAAAAGATCAAACAGGGCGACTTCAAGCAGAAACTATCATGTGACTTTAACAGTGATGATAGTACACTGATTTACAACGGCAACACTGTTCCTGTGCCTGATTCTGTCCAAACAATATTTACTCTGCTGGCACGTATTACAATTAATCCACTTGAATATATAGACACAAAGTGGTTCCCAATGGATCATGAGGGTTGTTCATATCGGGGGCGTTTCTTGTGGTCAGATACAGTAACTGTAAAGGCTATGGATAAAAACATTCTTTGCGATTATTTCCGGCTGGATCTTATTCCAAATGAGGATAATGAGTGTTTGCTTGAAAAATCTGATTATTTTATGAAAAATATCGTTGCAGAAAATACAGTTAGACAATTATGGGTGGAAAAAAACAATAATAAACGTATTATTAAAGCAGCAGCCAAGGTGTATGGCTTAACGCTGGAAGCCATAATTCAAGATGGGTAAAAAAATATCATTCATTAAGCATTACAAATTCCATATTTTTCTTTGGGTATTGATTGGCGTAGCTGTGGCTGTTGCACTACAATATGGTGTAGACGAAAAAATTGTGGTTTTTTCTACCCTGGTTCTGGGAATTTTTACACAAGTATTTGCTGGATTTGGTGCCTTGATTGCCATGATCCCTATCATTGGACCCATATTGATTAAAGTAGTAACCATACCGTTCTTTTGGATGATCAATGCCCTGGGTCATGGGGTCAGTATCGTAGCAATCAAAAAAGGGTATACGAATGAATTGGTCAAATCACGGGTGCTGACTATTGCCTTGTTGATCGGTATTGTCCTGGGGTATATCATGGGTAACTTAATACCGTTGCAATAGAGTAGAGACACAATCATGAATATCCTTATTGTGCAAGGCCCAAATCTTAATCTAGTTGGGGTGCGATCAGCAAAAATCGGAGAGCAGATAACGCTGGATAAAATAAATCGCGGTCTGCGCCAGCAGGCCAACAGACGCCCGGAAGAATTGGCGCTGAAAATTCTACAGACCCATAAGATCGAAAAGGCCATGACCACCATACACCGTAATCGTAAATGGGCAAATGGTATCATTCTAGCCCCTATGGCTTGGGCCCGCTATGAATATGCATTGCGGGACTGCCTGGATACCGTTGCTATACCAACAATTGAAGTCTTCTTAGCGGAGCAGTACGAATCAGTGGAAGACGAAGTTACATCTATTTTATCAGCGATTTGCCTGGACTCAATGAGCGGACATCCGCTTACCATATTTACCGATGCACTGGACCGACTTGTTAATCATTTAACTGAATGATCCGCTTACCTTATTTATATTCACTGGTTCTCCTTGCCCTGTTTACCGGTTGCAGTACCCCGCCTGATTCATCCCCATCCGGATCACCTAAAACACCTTCCTTCGGTACGACAGGAAATGTATCAATTTTAACATTTTCAGAAGACAAATTCTCTGCCACTGTTACCATACCACATGGTTCACAATCAATAGACCCAATTTTTACAAAGTTGATGGCAGACGATAATAGTGATGTACTGGATCAATATTTGGATGGTACAGTCAATGAAAATATTGCACCGGAAATCAAAGATGTAATCATTGCATCATTACCAGATGGTGCGTTGGATTATCGCGTTACAGAATTCACAACAGCGCCAAGTTCCAGTATTTTACAATTGGCATTAGACCGCAGTCTCATTGAGGCAATTGTATTGCCTATAATTAAGAAATATACCTATCCCGGTGCTGTCCCCATTCTGCCATTATTTTCTGTTTCAACTACGCCCCCCATTCTAAATGATCTAAAAAGGTTGAAATTACTTATACCATGTGAAAATGTATCCGTACCCAAACAACAGTTACTCTTGCCTAATGCGCCGCGGGCGTACAGGCACGGCACGCACAGGGGCATTGATTTCTATGTTAACTGGGGGACGCCTGTCCGAGCAGTAGCCGACGGTGTAATAACTCGTGCGGAACACGATTATAAGGAAATGTCAGCAGATTTCAGGCTAGATGTTTTGGGTGATGCAAAAATACTGGGACGCACCCCTTCCGATGTTTTTGAACATCTGCTGTTAGGACAAGCAGTGTACATTGATCATGGTTTTGATTTGGTGCCCGGTTATCGTGTGGTCACCATATATGCGCATATGTCCCATATAAATTCCAGCATTACTGTTGGATCAACAGTGCGCCGCGGTGAGGTCATAGGCCAATCAGGGAATACAGGAACCAAAGATAGCACCCTTAAGAAAAAAACAGGTGCTCACCTACACTGGGAAATGATCTTACAAAATAAAGCAGGCGAATATTACCTTGGTCAGGGTGAGAAATATGAGGTGTTATATACGTTTATGGAAAATTTATTCACCGATAATTAAGCACTAATTATTATCTATAAATTTCTCATTAACCACTATTTCATGATTTAATAGTAAGCGGTTGAATAAAACAGATTCACTTAATTGCGGTGTTATCTCAAGCTCTTTCTGCACATAGGCTTCCTTTAATAAGATTGTTTCAATAGCGCGGACTTTTTCATGTAGGTGCTTTTTATTAATATTATCATTATCAGAAACCCAGCGTACAGTTAAAAAGCGGTTCATTATATCCATCAGATTCTTTATCAGGGCAATAGGTGCATGGACCACAGCTACATTGATTTGACCATGGCGATTACTTTGATCTACAAACCAGTTTAATGATAATTCTTCACCATCACACGTAGCAATCGGATGATCATAAGCAATATCAGACAAATCGTTAAAAATCATTTCTTTATAATCTGAACCTGCTTCAATTTGCTGCCAAAGCCCAATGACTGCCAGCGTATCCAAGTTACAGTTATATGACCCGCGCAAATCCTTTACAAACTGATCCATTTTCTCGCTAAAAACACCATATTTACCATTACTTATAGCTTTTTCCACTGTTTCTACCGTATTTGTTGTTGTGATCTCTTTAATCGCTCCAACTTCCACAATATGATATCCATATTTTGTCTTGATAGGTCCAATGATCGTATCTTCTTGTGCTGACCAAATAGCGTCATTGTAATTCTTTGGATATTCGCCGTATGGCAAATATCCCACTTCACCATTGCGCAGTTTTAGCGAGGGCATTGTTGTATAAATAGACACCGCCTCATCAAAGTTTATATTTTTCAAACGCAATCGCTTTAACGCTATATTAGCCAACTTTTGTGCTTCCACAGGCGTGCGTTCCGCTACGTGCCCCAGTGAAAATTTATGAAAGATAACTATTTCGCGTACAAAGCGTTCTATCTTTAACAACTCATGTATCTTATAGGCAACGCTATCGGCCAATAATTCAGGGTTGATTACTTCCTTAATTAATAAGTTAATAAACAGCTGGTTCTTCTTTGTGGCCAGCGAATATAGCGCTTCCTGATCTAGGTTTATGTTTTCACGCTTGGCTTCTTGCGCAGCTAGTCGAATAGTAGCAAATTCCAAAATCTTTTCCCTACGGATAGGTGTTTTTAATTTATAATACTCTGTTTGGCTAATACTGGAAAAAAACTCATTCGAGCGCAGTTTATTGCCATCAATCGTTACAACAACTGTAGAAGAACTACTATCGCCACAAGAAAAAAAGAATAGAATAGCCGTGAGACTGGTAATTATAGTAAATCTATTCATCAGCGAAATTACAAGTTTTATATAAATAAAAAGGGCAGCAAAAGCTGCCCTTTTTATAAACACCATTATAAAAAAATGGTTATTACTTCAATAGCATCATCTTACTTGTTAAGGCCTGATTATTGGCTTCAACACGATAGATATACACACCTGAAGCAACTGCTACACCAGCATTGTCGGTGCCATTCCACTGAACTTCATGAGTTCCTGGATTGACATCACCACTAAACAGTGAAGTGATTTCTTCGCCAAGAAGTGAATATATCTTGACGTTCACTTTACTATTTATATCAATGCTATAAGCAATTTTAGTGCTAGGATTAAACGGATTTGGATAGTTGCCTCTCAGTGCAAAACTGTTTGGCATTGCTATTTCATCATCCGTACCTGTTGATGCGCCTAATCCTTCATAGGCCAATGCTAGCGGACTAACATTAGCTCCTGAATAATTGTGAGCGCCAACCCAGACATACCCAACATCATGAGGTGTCATATATTGCGTATTCAGCGCAATTGGATCAAATGCTAAGAAAGCACTTCTCCCACCAGTACCTGATTGACCAGATATCATCACATTATATGTTTCTGCGTCAGCCAAAGGGGCACCAGTACTATCAAGAACGCCACTCAAACCAGTCATATTAACTGTATGACTAGCGACTGCGTCTACACCATCAAGCCAGTTTGAACCACCAGTTTCATAGAATGGGTCATAGTTCAAAGTAACCATAACCGCAGCACCAGTAGAATCCATGCTTGAATCAGTATTGGCATTTTGCATAAATGCGTATAATGGGCCAGAATATGCATCACCGTCAAGCGCCATTAGGCGTGAAATGCCTTCCTGATCGCCAGCAGCCCCATAGTTTACGTCATTATACTCTGCTGCAATACCAAGTACTTCACGTGCTACAGAACCTGCGGCTGTCTCTCCATTGGCCCAGCCAGACCGGGCACCAAGCCATTCGTCACCGGCAACGATATACAATTTATCGCCTCCAGCCCACCAGCTTGTTACCTCAGCATCATTAATGTAATTAGGTCCGGTACCAGCCAATTCAACTATAGTGCTGTATTGCCCGGTTAATTCATCATTCATACCACCATAGGAAGCATCCCATATATCAAAACCTGTAGCACTCAATGCTGCCCAGTAAAAATAGAGCTGCGCTGAATAAGCCAGGGATCCATATAGTCTAGCCTGATTGTTAAATATCAGGTCATTTCCTGCTGTAGCTTGAAAGATGAAATACGACGTCATAGCTGTACTGGATGCATTGCCATTATTATCATAGGCAGTCAGACTCCAATACACTGTTTGACCAGTTGACGCACCAGGCATTGTGCCTTCCCAGGTACCATCTTCAGATGATCCATCTGTCATTGACAGAGAAACACTGTTTACAGTAGCTGTAAGTGAATCAAGCTGATAAGACAACGTAACTGCACTCACACCAGCTGCTTCACCACTGGGATTATCATCTGTTACATGTGCAGAAACTGCGCGGTCATCCTGTGACAATGTTGTAGGAAGTGCACCTACGTCTACAAACACTGGTCCACGATCACCGGTTAGTTCAACAGCAAGAGACATATTGAACATCCAATGACGGATATGCCAGCCACCATTACCTGATGTACCACCACATTCACCATAGAACTTCAAACCAACCCAGTTATCCACTAATCCATCAGCAGCTTCATAGTAGAAACCAAGAGTTGGGTCATCACCGCCACCTGCGCCAGATCCTTGTACCAAAATACCAACCCAGTCACCGGCCATTAATTCTGGCTCAGAACCGTAGTCAGCTGTTGCATACCATACACTATTATCCTCTGCTGGTTGAGTTTCTGGGTTACCAGTAGCTGCTGTAAAGCCATCGGGCCATATAAGCCCCTTGGACGGTACACCAGTTGGTCCGGTACCATCTGTCGTTCCCAGAGGATCCTGTGCTGCTGCGATAACAGCAGTAGCCTCATTACAAACACCAGCTGTACCACCAGCTGTATATTCAGAGCCTGAACTAGTCATCCAACCAGTAGTAGCATCCATATCATAGCCACCTAACCAGCCACCACCATCTACATTAGCTGTAGAATACATAGCGCCGTCGGTGCCATAAGGATAGGATAGCTTATGGAGTGAAATTGTGATTTGTTGATCACCGCTTCCCCAAAAATAAATTGGAACATTTACACCTTTAAGGATACCATCAGCGGGCATTTGAAAGCACGTCATGAAAGCATCACCTATGGCCTGGTAGCCATAGAAATAGGCATTCCAACCGCCATCTGCAGGTACATACGCCAATGTATCGTCTGTTCCACGATTAAATCCAGACGGGATATACCCAGGGATAGCATTATTTTCTGCGGCAACGATGTCTTGATCACTTGAACTGTTACTATATATCACTAAGTCCTCGCCTATGCCAGGAAGTGAAACCAAGTCCTTACCAGGGCTACTTGGTAGTGAACTATCTTTTAGATCGTTCGCCGCCAAAGGCCACATAAGGACGAGCATCAGGCCAATTGATATTAACTTGTTACTCATGTTAACTCCTTACTTTTCTCTTTCTTGCAAGAAAGAC
>CAJWGZ010000038.1 GCA_913041075.1 uncultured Fidelibacterota bacterium
AATCCATCAGAATATATTCCAAGGGGATCTTCTATGCCGGACTTTTTTGGGAATGATATAGGTCACAACTTGGGAGAAAATTCTAATAAAACTATTTTATCAATAGTTTCATATTTAATAGAAATTGGAGCTGAAAAGCGTAATGAATTAGATGTACGATATGCAAAAGTCAAGCAAGCATACCCTAATGTAACCGCTGAAATGGGGCGCAGTATTTTTCTATCTCAAAACTGTCAATCCTGTCATGAAATGGGTAATGAAATACCTTGGTATAAAACTAATGCTCCAGACTTAACCGCTCAACGAATGCGTACGAAAAAAGCATGGCTAACACATTATTTAAAATCACCAACAGCTATTAGGCCATTCGGTTATTTGCCAGGCACAGGGAGCCGAATGCCTGATTTTCAATTAACAGATTCAGAGGTAGAAGAATTATCAAAATGGATTGGAGAAGCAAAACTTAAAACTGTTTTAGAGCCAATTTCTGCATTCCAGAGTCGTAAGGTTGAACGGCTGCTTAATGACTTTTTACCATGTTTAGGTTGTCATCAATTGGATGGTAAAGGCGGCATGATCGGCCCCGATCTTTCCAATGTTGGAGACCGATTAACGGACGGATTTATCAAAATGGCTGTGACCAATCCACATATGGTTATGCCAGGGAGCACAATGCCTAAAACAGTAATGGATTCACGATTTATTCCACTGATTTTATCTTACCTGGCCAGTAGAAAATCAGATCAAAAAGCATCTTACCCCAATTTGATTGAACGAATGCCTTATAATGTTATAGATAATTATGGGGCAAATTGTGCACCGTGCCATGGTTTAAATGGAGATGGCAAAGGATTTAATGCATCAAATCTACCGGTGGAACCAGGAGACTTTACGGATTCTGATCTGTTGGGAAGTAAGGCTGATGATACCCTTTTTGATACAATTTATGTAGGTGGCCGCATCATGAATAAAAGCCATTTTATGCCAGGTTGGGGAGAAAAACTCAGTCGTAGCGATATAATTAAACATGTACAAAAAATTAGAGATTTTTGTGCGTGTGAAGCACCAGACTGGGCTAACAAGTAATTTGTATTAAATGAATATCATTCAAAAAGGGCCACTTATTACAGTCCTTTTTATTAGTTTAATTTCAGGACAAATAGAGGATTTTGTTGGTTCTGCTGCTTGTAAATCCTGTCACCCGGACCAATTTGAATTATGGGAAAATTCAACCCATGGCCGGGCTGGAGGTTCTCCTGCCGATACCAAAATAAAAGCACCGTTTGATGGTAAGAAAATCATCCTAAAAAACGGCTGGTTTATTCCTTATAAAGAAGATGGCCGGTATTTTTTTAAAGCCCAGGAAAATGAATTCCCGGAAGTCAAATTTGAGGTAATAGGTGTTGTGGGCGGTGGGCATATATATGGTGGTGGCACACAGTCTTTTTTTGGACTATTCCCCGATGGTACAATGCGGCTTCTGCCATTTGATTACCACCCAGGAAATAAAACCTGGTTTTTTGAAACAAATAATTTATTGGGCTGGCAACCAGCATCAGAAAAACTTTCCATGAGAAATTTGTCAGAATGGCCCCCCAATCGTACAATAGGTGCTATTATTGAAAAGAAAAACTGCCAGCAGTGTCATGGCAGCC
The DNA here is from genome assembly GCA_913041075.1 of uncultured Fidelibacterota bacterium. Lineage (GTDB taxonomy): Bacteria > Fidelibacterota > Marinisomatia > Marinisomatales > TCS55. The sequence goes on from CAJWGZ010000038.1 coordinate 1,656, forward strand.
AAATTATTGTCGGATTTGATAATAATCGGGGGAAATACAAAACATTGTTTACTGAGTTAACAATTAATTGTGAATCTTGTCATGGCCCAGGGAAAGAGCATTTATCGCTAATGCAATTTGGAAAAAGTATTGTAAAAGGCTACACGGGTATTCAATCGCTAAAAACATTGTCAAAAAAAGAATCAGTGGCAGTGTGCGCACAATGTCATGCATTAAAAGATTTAATTCGTCCGGGATATTTACCAGGCATGGATTTTGAAGATTTCTTTAGCACAAAATTTTCCATGTTGGGCGGGAACCCTTATTTCCCTGACGGAAGGGTAAAGGCCTTTGGTTACCAACAGAACCACATTTTTAGTGATTGTTTTTTAAACGGTTCTATGACTTGTGTAGATTGCCATAACCCTCATTCTAATGGTTACCAAGATATTAATCGAGCTCCTTTGGAAGGTCGATTTGATAATGGCCAATGTCTCTCCTGCCATGTAGCAAAAGCAAATAATATCAGAGCACATACATTTCATAAAATAGGTTCACAAGGGAGCCAATGCACATCCTGCCATATGCCCTTCCAACAGCACGAAGCAGTGGGGAGTCAATTACAATTTGCCCGGGCGGATCATACCATTTCTATACCAAGACCAAAACTAGATGAGAAGTTGGGCGTTAAAAACGCTTGTCAACAGTGTCACAAAAATCTATCTATCCAAGCTATAGCAGATCAAATGCAAGATTGGTATGGTGAATTAAAACCGCTTCATCAATTAGAATCGGCCCTAATAGCTTTTGAGACCGCAGATCAATTGCCAGGAGATTTATTGAATTTGATCGGCACAAATATGGATCCATACCCACAGGTTTTTGCCGGTCTTGCTGCAGCCTTTATGTCTGATCAAGCCACCAATCAATATGATAAATTGATACAAAGGTTGAAGCATTTATGTGAAAACAATGATTTGGATATTCGAGGAGTTGCACTGGCTTACCTCAACCTCTTCAGTGAAAAAGATAAAGAATTAGATTCATTTATAATACAAACGTTAACAAACGCAGGAAGGGAACAGATTAAGATCAGAACCCGTTGGAGCATAGCATTAGCGTATAAAGCAGAACGTCTGACAAAAAGTGGACTTTTCTCAGCAGGAATTGAAATATATAATAAATCCATTAGTATTTGGCCCAAAAATGATCGAGCAAAAAAAGGATTGGCAGAAGCATATATTATGGTGGGTGATATTCCTGAGGCGGTCAAAACCTATGGAACAATTGTTCAGTCTGATGTTGCAGATTGGCAAGGTTGGGCTGGCCTAGCCAATGCACAGGCGCAAAGCGGACAACTAGATGTGGCCTTAGAAGCGTACATGCGATCTTTGGAAATTAATGTTTATAATGCGCCAGCGCATTTGGGGATTGGAAACATTCTGTTTAAAATGAAAAATGATGTACTTGCTGAAAAGCATTTAGCCAAGGCAATCGAATTAGATCCAGCCATGACAGAAGCCTATATTTATCTGGCAGCTATCAAGGTTCGCGGACAAGATTTTAAAGGTGCAGCGCTTGTATTGAATCGAGGTCTAATATTGGATCCTGCGCATGAAATCGGCAATATGATGAAACGAGAATTAAGTCAATTAGACTAGATAAAAAATATAATCTTTTTAATGAAAAAACCTCTTTTCTTAATTTTTATTATTTATTTCAATGTCATTGTCTTTGGCCAAGAGGTTGTATTTAAAGGCCAATTTTGGTCAAATAACCTATACAGCGATGATGCATTAAAAGAGCAATCATCTTTTGAAACACAACTTGGATATATACCAACGATTTCTTATCTCCGATACTTATCAGATGAAAAATTATTTGATATAGAATGGGCCTACCGAATAAATAGGATTTATTCTGGGGATGCTCTTTTTTCCAGCGTTGAAAGACCCTATCGTGGGTGGGTACGATATTCTACCAGTAAAATGGAAGCTAGACTTGGTTTGCAAAAGATTGCATTTGGGCCTGCTCAGGTGTTACGTCCTACGTCTTGGTTTGATACCATCGATCTCCGGGATCCAACAGGACAGACAGATGGTGTTGAAGCCTTCAGATTGAGAATTTTTCCATCTAATTCATTATCACTCTGGAGCTGGGTCATCAACAGCAATTCGGATACTCTTTCTTATGGCGGAAGGTTAGAAGTTACTACTTTGGGTGGTGATTGGGGGTTGACCTTGCATCAGGATCCAGTTGCATCACGCAAACAAGTTGGATTGTTGCCAATTGTCATGTCAGAGCCAAATACACGTGCTGCTATTGATTATCGTTACGATGGGTTTGTGGGTCTCTGGTTTGAGGGAGCATCGCTTTTTTCGTCTGTTGATTATCATTCAAATTATGACCGTTATAACTTATTAACTTTAGGTGGGGATTTTACATTTCCTATCGGTAACGGAATATTAGTTATGACAGAATCCATGCAAATCTATGGAACTACAAGAACCGATTATGATATTGCTTCTGAAGAAACCATAGAGCAAACCTATACAGTTTTTATGGCCAGCATGCCGGTTGGGTTACTTCACAGGTTTATGGCGGTAGCACAGTTGGATTGGGAAGGCAAACAAACATATTACTATTGGCATTGGGGGATTACCTATGATCGCTTTAGTCTGAATTTTTCATTATCCTCCAATCCAAAAAGGATCGATTATGCCTTAGAAGATGAATATCTTCCCACAAGCTTAGCTGGTTTTGGTAATGGGTTACAGTTCGCTTTTATTTACAATCACTAGGAATACTAAGATGGAACAAAACATTGTGATAAAAATCAAAAACTTGACAAAGCGCTTTCCTGTTGGAGGCGATTATTTCACTGCCTTGCAAGATGTAGATTTGACCTTAAACGAAGGTGAATTTACTGGCTTGGTTGGACCGTCTGGCTCTGGAAAAACTACTTTGCTGAATATTATAGGCGGACTGGATTCACCCAGTAAAGGGCAGGTAAGTGTCTTGGCCCAGGCTTTAAATGATACGACCCACAAAGAGCGAGCCCAACTCAGGCGTGAGAATATGGGCTTTATTTTCCAAAGCTATAACCTGCTTCCAGTTTATACAGTTTTCGAAAATGTGGAACTCCCACTAATTCTAAACAAGATTGATTCCCAAGAACGGAGACAAAAAGTAGCTCAGGCTATAGAATGGGTAGGCCTCAGTGATAAAACCAATTCTCGACCGGCAATGCTCAGTGGCGGAGAGTGTCAGAGGACCGCTATCGCCAGAGCGATTGTGCACCAGCCGGCATTGGTACTGGCGGATGAACCCACCGCTAATCTTGACGCGGAGAATTCTCATCATATCATGAAAATCATGGTACAGTTAAATCAAGAACTGTCAACCTCTTTTGTTTTTGCTACTCACGATGAAAAAATTATGGCTTACTTGCGACGGATTATTCACTTAAATGATGGTCAAATAACCAAAGATGAAAAAATTGATAATCCAAAGTCAGCCGCATAAAAATGCTTTTTAAAATTGCTATTAAAAACCTTCTGGGCGCCAAGCTGCGCACCTGGTTAAATGTTTTTGTAACATCACTTTCTTTTTTTATGATTATCCTTTTTTCTGCTATGTACGATGGTATGCGAGAACATGCCAAACAAGTTACTATAGATACAGAGATCGCTGGTGGTTCCTATTGGCACCCAGAGTACGATCCCCTGGATCCTATGACGTTTGAAGACGCTCATGCTGTACTTCCAAGGGCAGTAAAGGTGCTGGTAAATCAGGGGAAAGCTTTCCCGGTACTGGTAAGTCAGGCTTCTATCTATCCAAATGGACGTATTATGCCGATAATTATGAAAGGAATCACCCCAGAACAGAATATTGTTAACATGCCCACACAAATGCTTGCTGGGCATGAAGAAGTTACCATACCTGTAATGATAGGACGTGGCATGGCCAAAGATGCCAAGTTGGAAGTGGGCGATGTCTTTACCATACGCTGGTTGGATGCCAATCGCACTTATGATGCTGATGAGGGTACAGTAGTGCATATTATGGATACAGAGAATTTTAAGTTGGATATGGGTCATATATGGGTACCACTGGATAAAGCACAGGAAATGCTGGAGATGGAAAAAGAAGCTACCTATGTAACCTATGCTGAAGGATTATCAATTGTAGAAAATAAGGGGAATTGGATTCCTCGCGACGTAAAGTATTTAATCCGAGACATGGAAGCCCTCATTGAAGCGGACGAGCCTAATGCCGCAATATTTTATATTATTCTTCTCTGTTTTGCAGGCATGGGCATTTTTAATGCACAAGTGCTGTCTATATTTCGCCGGGGCAAAGAAATTGGAACTCTAATGGCTTTAGGGATGACCCGGGCTCGGGTGGTGGGATTATTTACCCTAGAAGGCGGTCTTAATGCTTTTCTTGCTGCTATTATGACCGTAATCCTTTTCGGCCCATTGCTCTGGTATTTTGGAACTAACGGAATCTGGCTTGGGGTGGATTATTCTGATGGATCAATGGGTTTAATAGTTGAGAAATACCTAATCCCAGTGTATTCTGTTGGCTTGGTGGTGACAACAACTATCGTTGTATCTATCATTGTACTCATCGTGAGCTATCTGCCGTCCCGCCGCATTGCCAGAATGAAACCTACCGATGCGCTCCGTGGGAAGGTGACTGTATGATTAAATTTTTAACCAAAGGAATACTTCGAGACCGATCCAGGAGTCTTTTCCCAGTTCTTGTGGTAATGCTGGCTGTGGCTATGATTATTTTTTTCCAGGGGTTTATGAATGGTACGTTGAACGGTATGTTTCTTGATTCTGCCGTGGTATCTACGGGCCACGTGAAAATCATGACCAGAGCTTATAAAGAAGAAAGCCAGCTTCTACCTAATGATTTGGCACTGTTAGAAACAAAACAGTTGGTAGATAAAGTAAGCCAGGATTATCCGAATCATTTCTGGACGCCACGGATTACGTTTGGTGGGCTTTTGGATGTCCCCGATGAAAATGGCGAGACCAAGGCGCAGGGCCCCGTTTTTGCTCTAGGTATCGATTTTTTTTCATCTGGATCCCGGCAAATTGAAATCTGGAAACTTGAACGGCGCCTGGTGGGTGGAAGGTTGCCTGAAAACGGAAGTGAAGCGTTGCTAAGTGCCAGTTTAGCCAGAAAATTAGGACTCTCATTAGGCGAGACTGTAACCTTAATCGGGTCCACAATGTATAATGCTTTTACAACATATAACTTTACTGTGGTCGGTACCTTTAAACTGAATTTGGGGCCGTTGGATAGACAGATGATGCTGGTGGATATATCAGGCGCTCGGTTAGCGCTGGATATGGAAGGTGCTGCTTCATCAGTCCTGGGATACGCCAATTCACTTTTTTACGATGATACAGTTGCTGTTGCTCTAAGACAGCAGTATAACAAGATAAACAGTGACACCACTGATATTTTCAGTCCGATCATGGTAGCTCTGCGGGACTCCAACCAGATGGGCGTCATGGTGGATTGGATGAATGCAGCTAGTGGTATAATAGTCGGCGTTTTCTTGGTCATTGCTATGATCGTGCTTTGGAACATGGGCCTAATGAATGGTCTGCGCCGCTATGGTGAAATCGGAATGCGCCTGGCCATAGGAGAATCAAAGGGTCAGGTTTATCGTTCTATGATTATGGAATCTGTCATTATCGGTTTTATTGGTACTGTTTTTGGTACGGCCATGGGACTCGGCCTTACTTATTATATGCAAGAAGTGGGCTTGGATTATTCAGCAGCGATGGAAAGCCTAGGCTCATCCGAATTTATTTTTTCGAATGTTTTCTATGCCCAGGTAACCCCCGAACTTTATTATATCGGTTTTATGCCTGGCGTCCTAGCGACTGTATTGGGAACAATGCTTGCCGGCCGCGCCATTTACAAACGGGAAATGGCTCAGTTGTTTAAGGAATTGGAAACATGATTAAAAAGACAGGTTATATAATAATATTATTTTGTCTTGTACTTTCTACAGCTTTTGGGCAATCAGAACAAATGACGGCTGAAGAGTTAATTGAAGCTATGGACGCTAACTTGAATGCAAAAACTCGAATAATGACCAGCAAGATGATAGTGCATGGGCGACGTTCCAGTCGAACTATTGAATCACGAAATTGGGTTAAGGGTATTGACCAAGCATATACGGAATATCTGGCACCGCCCAGAGAGGCAGGAACAAAAATGTTGAAATCGGGAGATAAACTGTGGACTTACTCACCACAAACAGACCGGGTCATACAGATTTCTGGCCATATGTTACGCCAATCAGTTATGGGTTCTGATATGTCTTATAATGACATGTTAGAAGATCGCCCTTTAACAGATCTTTACGAAGCAACTATTGAAGGGTTGGAAATAATTAATAATCGTCAGCACTGGATTCTTTTTCTTGAAGCCAAGGTAACAGGATTGTCATATCCTAAACGTCGTGCTTGGGTGGATTCAAAATATCTGCTACCTATAAAAGAAGAATTATATGCCAAAAGTGGGAAACTTTTAAAATCTACTTCCATGGATGGTATTAGGAAAGTTCAGGGTCGGTGGTTCCCTACAAGATTTGTTTTCAAAGATGAACTAAAGCGCAATAGCAAAGGCACTGAATGGATTATTGATGATATTGCCTTTGATAGTAACATCCCTGATTCACGCTTTTCAAAAGCTATGTTACGTAAGTAAAAGTAGAATCGGGTTATGAGCTTGTCTGATATTCTTCTATTTAATTAACCTATTGAATAACGCATACATATGCTTACATCAGTTAAAATTATTCATTTGGGTAATGAAGCCCAATTTTCCGTCTAATTTCATCCATCGATCTCATTACAGCAATACTTTCGCTATGCGGCATAAGCGGTGACTCAATTAACCTTGATCTAACACAACGAGAAAACTCAATCGCTTGCTCACGTAATCCATGTCCTTTATAGTTATTTGGATATTCAGTTTTAGTACCATCATGAAGTACAACCCGCATTGCAGCTGGATTATAAAAGGTACGATCAATTTCTAACCATCCATTAACACCAGAAACAATAGCTCGGCAGGGTGTAGAGTTCCTTAATGTTGTATTTAAAATGGCTTGAGCACCATTTTTATATTCAAAAATTGCGGACGTTTGTTCATCTACACCTTTATCAGTAAAATTTGATTTTGCCGTAATCTTATCTGGAACTCCAAGGATTAAATGTGCAAACGAAACCACATAAATCCCAAGATCAAGCAATGCGCCACCACCAAGTGCAGGCTCCCAAAGACGAGGCTTATTAGATTCTGATAGACGTTGTCCGTGATCTGCTTGTAGGGTATGAATATTGCCAAGAACACCACTCTCAATAATTTTACGTACTATTTCTATATGAGGTAAGAATCGAGTCCACATTGCTTCAATGAGAGTTAATTGATTTTGAGTTGCCGTATTAACCATTAATTCTACCTCACTAGTATTGATGGCAAATGGTTTTTCGCATAGCACCGGTTTCCCGGCATCTAATGCCAAAATAGTATGTTCTACATGAAAGTTATTTGGGGTCGCAATATAGATACCGTCCAGATTGGGGTCTGCCACCAATTCTGAATAACTGGCATAGCCAACACAGCCAGAATATTTAGATGCAAAATTTTGTGCATTAATAATTGTACGAGATCCGACTGCAGCTAATCTATGATCCTTTAGATAACTCAGATCCTTCGCGAACGCATTTGCGATACCTCCAGTACCAATAATTCCCCAATTAAATTTTGTGTTCAAAACACTAATTATTTTTTATTAATAACATTTTT
>CAJWGZ010000039.1 GCA_913041075.1 uncultured Fidelibacterota bacterium
ATCCAATTGGTGTTTTTTACTCTGTAGATGAACCTATTTATGAAGTTATGCTTGCTGAACAAATAGAATTTGCCAAGAAAAACAAGGGTATAGGCGATATGCAGACGTTGTTAGATGGGGCGGATAACTGGGTGGTAGAATAATTTTTATGTCTTAGCTTTTAGCTATGGATTATCGCACTGAAAAAGACAGCATGGGACCTGTCGAAGTGCCAAATGATCGTTATTATGGAGCGCAAACACAACGATCCCTGAATAATTTTAAAATTGGTAAAGAACATTTTCCCCGTGAATTCATCCGTGCTTACGGAATTATCAAGAAAGCAGCAGCAGCAGTAAACAGTGCAGCAGGTTTACTAGACCCGCAACTTGCAAAAACAATTTCTTCAGCTGCAGATGAAGTGATTGCCGGTAAACTGGATGATCACTTCCCACTTGTGGTCTGGCAGACCGGATCAGGAACGCAAACTAATATGAATGTTAATGAAGTGATCGCCAATCGCGCCATTGAAATGGTTGGTGGTACACTGGGAAGCAAGGATCCAGTGCATCCCAATGACCATGTTAATATGGGCCAGTCCACCAATGATACTTTTCCGACAGCGATCAATATTGCGGCTGTTGAATCTGTGGTTCATCAGCTACTGCCAAATCTGCAGCGCTTGCGGGATGGACTGCATGCCAAAGCAGAAGCATTTTCCAATATTATTAAACTGGGACGAACTCATTTGCAGGACGCAACACCTCTCAGTTTAGGGCAGGAGTTTTCCGGTTATGTATCAGCTGTTGAACATGGATGTAAACGGATCGAAAATGCAATGGACAGTTGCTATGAAATGGCCATGGGCGGCACCGCTGTTGGTACGGGAATCAATTCCACAGAAGGGTTTGGTGAAAAAACAGCAGCGGAAATATCCAAACTTACGGACCTACCTTTTCGTACGGCTGAAAATAAATTTGAAGCACTAGGCGGCCAGGATAGCATAGTTGAACTATCCAGCGCACTGAAAACTGTTGCCGTATCCTTATTTAAAATTGCCAATGACCTCCGCTGGTTAGCTAGCGGTCCCCGTTCCGGTATCGGTGAAGTTGTTTTACCGGCGAATGAACCTGGTTCTTCAATTATGCCTGGAAAAGTAAATCCGACCCAATGTGAAGCCATGACTATGGTGTGTACCCAGGTTATGGGGAATGATACAACAATTACATTCGCTGGCGCGAGTGGAAATTTTGAACTGAATGTTTACCGACCGGTTATTGCTTTCAATATATTGCAATCGATTCGATTACTGGCCGACGCCTGCGATTCCTTTTTGGTGAATGCGGTAGAAGGTATCGAACCCAATGAGCAACGCATACATGAAAATCTGTACAATTCCCTCATGCTGGTGACAGCATTGAATCCGCATATTGGTTATGACAAAGCTGCGAAAGTGGCCAAGAAAGCATACACGGAAAATCTTTCCCTGCGTGAAGCGATTGTGGAACTTGGTTATATGGGTGCGGAGGAGTTCGATAAGTTGGTCCAACCAGAAAAAATGATTCGACCAAGCAAGATCGAAAAATAATTTATTGCTCACCGATGTTCAGTATAGTTTTATCACTGGGCACTTGAAACATAATTACTAAACAGACGTAAATTTCACAATGGCCAAGCAGGCAAATGAAGAGCTCTGGGCACGTTCTGTTATACGATCTTTCTGGATCGCTCTAACTGGTACAATCGGTGTACTCATTTATATCTTAGTTCTGGCACAGAATCTACCATCCATTGAACAACTGGAAAATTTTGATCCCGATCTGGTTACCAGGATTTATTCATCCGATGGCAAGGTTATCCATGAACTTTTCCTCGAAAAACGTGTGTTTGTTGAGTTAGCCGGCATACCACTCTATATGCAGCATGCAATTATCGCCTCTGAGGATCGCCGTTTCAGGAACCACTGGGGCATTTCATTGCGCAGTGTAGCACGGGCGATCATCACCAATGTTCTGGCCCTGAGTTACCGCCAAGGTTTCAGCACGCTCACCCAGCAGTTGGCCCGCAACCTTTACGATACTATCGGCTTCAAGAAAACGGTCACCCGTAAGATTAAGGAAATGATCACTGCGATCCAGATTGAAAAAACGTATACAAAGGATGAGATCCTGGAAATGTACCTGAATAGTGTTCATTTCGGACACGGAACCTATGGCGTAGAGGCTGCTGCAAAACGTTTTTTTGCTAAAGAAGCTGAAGATCTAAGTATTGATGAATGTGCCTTGCTTGTAGGACTGCTGCCTGCACCAGCCAGGTATTCACCGATTCGACATCCTGATAGAGCGTTTGTACGTCGTAATACGGTACTGCGGTTGATGCACGATCAAAAATATATCACCGATGCGGTTTATGTTGAAGCACGTTCAACGGATCTGCAAAATATTCAAAAAGATCAATTTAGAGGTACGGCCCCCTACTTCACGGAATATATTCGCCGGGTACTTGAAACAGAGGACGAGCGACTCGGTGTGAATATATATCGTGACGGTCTTAAAATATTTACGACATTGGATTCCCGTTTACAGCAGTATGCTGAAGATGCAGTAATGCAGTCCATACATGATAACCAAAAACGGTTGAATAAGCGTTTGTTCAACGATAATGAGGAATTCGAAAACTTGGCCTATTTTGGAATTTTCAGTGAGGATACTGTACGCATGATGATGGAAGGGAAATTACCACTTTACGAAGAGTTGCGGGATAAACTTCTCGTTCAGTGTGCATTCGTAGCCCTGGATCCGAATACTGGCGCTATTTTAGCAATGGTAGGAGGACGGCCCGATTATGTGGATCAATTTAATCGCTCTACCCAGGCCAAACGTCAGCCAGGCAGTGTTTTCAAACCATTTGTCTACACTGTTGCCATAGATAACGGTGTTCCGGTATCAAAGCAACTGCTGAATCAACCCGTAGTGCTTAAAGTGCCAAAACCTGAAGGCGGTTGGGATAACTGGAATCCGCAGAATTATGATCAAAGTACAGGCGGACTGACGACAATCAGGGAAGGATTACGGCGATCATTGAATCTTGTATCAGTGCGGATGGTACAGGAAGTGGTGCCAGCTCGGGAAGTGGCGTCCACTGCAAAAAATATGGGCATATCCACCAATATACGGGCAGTAGATGCCATCGCGCTCGGGACTTCTGAAGTCTATCCCATCGAAATGGTAGCGGCTTATTCAGTGTTTTCAAACGGCGGTGTTTATTCTGAACCTTATGGAATCACAAAAATTGAAGATCGTTACGGCAATATTTTGATCGAATATTACCCCAAGCAGAAAGAAATATTGAGTGAAGAAACAGCCTTTATGATGACCAATCTAATGCAGACAGTCATTGATCGCGGCACCGGCGGCAGCGTTCGTTGGAAATATAATTTCTATCATCCCGCTGCTGGGAAAACAGGGACAACCCAGGGTTGGACTGATGCCTGGTTTGTGGGATTTTCTACCCAGATAGCAGCTGGTGCTTGGTTTGGCATTGACGATCCTCAAGTAAGTCTTGGCAAAGGTGCAGATGGTACGCGGGCGGCCTTACCAGCTTGGGCACGCTTCATGAAAACAGCTCACGATTCACTGTATTATTCAAAGGAAAAATTTCAACAACCTGAAAAAGTGCAAACCTTTTCTATTTGTCAGGTTTCAAAAGAAAAACCCACACCACTTTGTCCATTAGAGAAAGAGTTGTTCATTCTGGGCACTGATCCTTCGCGACTGTGTAAAATACACCGCCGCTAGTTCTTTTAATCTGCAGCCGGGAAAAGTCGATGGTCTACATGCTCTTCACCGATGACCACAGATGTACTCAACATAGTTAGCGCTGCCTGTAATTTTTCAGAATTAGAATTGAACAGCCGAATCAGCGGTTCTCCCTCCGTAACCTGGTCACCGATCTTGTGATAAAATTCCATGCCGGCGGTAGGGTCCAGCACATCAGCTAATTCCTTTCGTCCACACCCCAGTTCGGAGTTTGCCAACCCGATCAATTTTGTATTCATGGTAGAAATCGTACCTGACTGTTGAGCAGAAAATACAGTTTCTTCCGCTGGCAAATGCAATGTCTGAAAGGACGCTATATCCGTGCGGTTGCCTCCGTGGGCAGACACCATTTCCATAAATTTTTCCAGGGCAAGGCCAGTTTCGATCAATTCGCGCTGCATGATCATGGCTGCACTTTTGTCAGACGCTGTTTTCGCCTGGATCAATAACCGTGATCCCAATTCAAAGGTAACCGCCATAGTATCCTCTGGTCCATCGCTTTGCAGGCAGTTTATAGCTTCTTTTACCTCACACCACAAACCTGCATACCTCCCCAAAGGCTGGTCCATACTTGAAAAAACGATGTCTGTAGCAACATTAAAATTATTTCCGATTTGTTGCAGTAATGTTGCCAGTCTCTGACCTTCATCCAGTGTTTCCATAAAAGCACCATTCCCGATCTTTATGTCCATTACCAGTCCTTGAATGCCTTCGGCGATCTTTTTACTCATGATCGATCCGCAGATCAGTGGGATGGAACCCACAGTACCGGTAACGTCACGCAAAGCATACATTTTTTTATCAGCGGGACAGATCTCAGCGGTCTGACCAATCATGGAAATACCAATATCAAGGACATTGCGCTTGAATTCATCCAGTGATATATCAACTTTATAACCGGGTATCGCTTCTAGTTTATCCAGTGTGCCGCCAGTATGACCCAGGCTGCGCCCGCTGATCATAGGGATGGCCAGGCCTGCAGCAGCCATAAGTGGGCCAAGTATAAGAGAAACCTTGTCACCAACACCGCCCGTACTATGTTTGTCGGCGACATAATTATCCAGAAATGAGAAATCCATTCTTTCACCAGAATCCAACATACTTTTCGTAAGGGTAAATGTCTCTTCCGAAGTCATCCCATTATTGTAAATGACTGTTAATAGGTCGGTCATGGTTTCGTTGGAGATGCTACCCCGAGTATAGTCCAATATAAAACGTCTCAGGTCTGCGCTGGGAATAGCATCGCCCTGTTTTTTGACCTGTATCAGTTCAGCTGGATTCAATGCTAGCATCCTCAGCTGTGGTTTTTTGCCAGGGCCAGCGAAACTGGAGCGGGGCTCGTTCCCGCACGGTATTGAGCGTTAAATAAATACCAATGACCAGGAGGATAACATTCGGTGTCCACATACCAATTAACGGTGATACCCGATTGCGGTCGGCCATTTCTTCACCACCGATGAGAAAAATGTAGTATACTAGGAAAAAGCCGAAGCCCATACTGATGGCCATCATAAAGCCGCCTTTACGGGTCAGTGTACCTAATGGTGCTCCAACAAGTACGAAAAGAATACAGGCTACCGGAAGTGAAAATTTCTTATGAATCTCCACCCAGTATTTGTTCTGATTCTTCTGATAATTATGAATGAGGCGATATTCATTATTTATCTGCCGTTCCAGACTCTTTAATCTTCTTTCTTTACGACGCTGTTCAGCTGGTACGAGGCTGGTATCATTCAAGACTGTAGCGCGATAATCTTCCATTACCGATTCGGCTGCCGCCAACGAAGGCGGTACCAGGCTATCGCCGATTACCTTTTTGATTGAACGACCAATCCGTTCTTTTACGCGCTCGGACCTTTGCTTATAGTTAGCCTGTTTGTCAAGCATCATAGGTATGGTCATTTCACGGTCTGACCGGTTTGATGTATCGCGCCGAGCCAGCATCAGATCATCGGCAGGTATGATGATCTTGTGCCGTTCAAAATTGATGCGTCGATAGTTACTGTAATCGTCCAGTTTCAGTTCATGGATTTCACCATCGTAGAGCATTAGAATGATGGCATCATCAAGGGTCTTTAATTCACCGGTCTTTGAATAGATACTGGTTTGAATTTCCTTATTCTCTTTACTGAAAATGCGTACATCCTCCATTAGACCATCATTGTCCTGACGGATGATCATGCTATAATCGGGTAGATTATTTATAAAGTGACCCGGTTCTATATCAAGGCCAGGTCGTTTCTTATGGATGTCGCCCTGCAGTAAGCGGGCGTAAAAATTCATTTCCGGCAAAACATAATTATTGAAATAGGTAAGGCTGAGGCAGACGAACAGTCCAAATAACAGGGCCGGTCGCAGGATCGAGGTAAAGCCGATACCCGAGGCGCGCATGGCGTTGATTTCATTGTCTTCTGATAATCTACCGAAAGCCATAAGTGTGGCAATCAGTACCGCCATTGGCACTGCCAAGGCCAAAATCCAGGCCAGGTTTAGGAATAGATATTCAAGTATAGTGAAAATATTCAGGCCTTTCCCTAAAAAGCGATCGATTGCCCTAAGGAAAAAATTTATAAAAAGCATCAGTACGATGACCATCAGGGAATATATAAAGGGCAGTATGAGCTCCTTTATGATATAGCGCGACACAAGACGCATGGAAAAAATTACCGACGAACAGGCAAATATGAAATGAGTCCTTTGTGGTACTTTACAACTTGTCTGTGATAGGTAAGACCGGTAATTTCGCCCGCCTTTGCTCAATAGAACAAAGGCCGCATGGTGGGCGTAGCTCAGTTGGTTAGAGCACCTGGTTGTGGCCCAGGAGGCCGTGGGTTCAATTCCCATCGCTCACCCAAACCTTTCGCCGGTTCTACATCAAACCCAATTTCTGCAATTTTTCCTGCAGTTGGTTCGCGGATAAAAAATGAATTGTCTGGAAACCAAGATCTTCTGCTATTTCTACATTGATCTTAGTATCATCAATAAAAATTGACTTACCTGGCTGGATACCGTAGCGATCAATAAGGATCTGGTAAAGACGTGGGTCTGGTTTTTTGATCTTTTCATCCCCTGAGACCACAATACCTTTGAAAAGGTCCAGGAAAGGATACATTTTTTTAGCAGTATGAAATGTTTCACCTGACCAATTGGTCAAGCCCAATAACCGACTGTTTTTCTTTTGATGCAAATTTTCCAGGATAGCTACACATTGCTCATCGTAGCCGCCAAGCATTTCCTGCCAGCGGCTGTAATAGGCCTTGATCTCAGCATCGTATTGTGGGTATTTAGCGGCAAGTTCAGCAGTGGCCTGGGCTAAAGGATATCCGGCATCCTGTTCTTGGTTCCAAGCACTGGTACATATTTCTTCCAAGAAATAGCGCAGATCATTTTCGTTGGAGAATATTTTCCGGTACAGGTATTCCGGGTTCCAGTCAATCAGCACGCCCCCCAAGTCAAAAATGATCGTATCAGCAGTAGGCATGAATCCAGGATGAAATCAGAGTATTGTTGATACAGTACCGCCATCAACCCGCAGGGCAGCACCATTGTTGGCTGCAGCCAGCGGACTGGCGAGATATGTTACAAATGTAGCGACTTCGTCAATAGTGGCAAAGCGTTCCAGCAGGGAGGTAGGCCTGATTTTTTCGAAGAATTCCCGCTCCACATCTTCCTTGGATAACCCCCGTTCCTGGGCCAAGTCGCTAATGAACTTCTCCGATCCTTCCGATCTAGTGGAACCGGGGATCACCGTATTTACGGTGACATTGGTTCCGGCTGTCTGCTGGGCCAGTCCCCGGGATACACCCAACTGGGCAGTTTTTGTAGTACCATAGTGCACCATCTCCGCTGGTATCTGAATCCCGGACTCACTGGAAATGAAAATGATGCGACCCCAGTTCTGATCCAGCATTCGCGGCAGGTAATGGCGGGAGAGACGGACACCGCTAAGAACATTGACCTCGAAAAAATGCAGCCACTCTTCATCTGTTATCTCTGCAAACGGTTTTGGCGCAAAAATACCTACATTATTGATCAATATGTCAATGGAATCATGTTCATCGAGCAGTTGCTGTACAGCAACTGCATCAGCAAAGTCAGCAGCGCAACCTTGCGCTGTACAATCGGGGATAGCCTGACGCAGTTGGTCCAGAGCACTATTGATACGCGCTTCTGTCCGTCCGTTGATAACGACGCTGGCGCCTTCCTGCAACAGCCGGCGGGCAATGCCAAATCCGATCCCAGCGGTGGAACCGGTGACAAGGGCTGTTTTTCCTGTGAGTTTGAGATCCAATTAGTTACTGATCGCTATAATTTTACCAGGGGCAAGTTTACAAAATAACACCAGCAAGTCTGACTGTAAAATTGCTGCTTTTCCCTGTTCTATTATCCTTGTCTTAGTAAATTATCCGTCGTGAATCACCAGAAAATATTCTATTATTCATTTTTATTACTTCTGCTAACTGGATGTGATGAAAAGAAAGAGCAGGGTATGAATAGCAACGATTTAAAATTAAACCAGATCCAGGTGATCGGCAGTCATAACAGCTACCGCATACACCCAGTACAAGACATGTTCAATCTGATGACCGGGCTCAATCCGGAGTTGGCCGCTGAACTGGATTATGGCCACCCCAGTTTTGACGTGCAGTTCAGTCAGCATGGCATTCGCCAGATTGAAATCGACGTTTATCATGATCCGGAAGGCGGTTTATTCTACAATCAACGGGGCAATCTCTTTATCGGACTGCCAGTACCGTCCGGAATAGAGGAATTATTGGATCCCGGATTGAAGGTGCTGCATTTTCCAGACATTGATTATCGAACTCATTATTTAACGTTCATTGATGCGTTAACTGCCGTAAAAACCTGGTCTGATGCTAATCCCAATCATATTCCGATATTTATTCTGGTAGAAGCAAAAGAAGATGGGCTGGCCAATGTTTATCCTTCGCTCAGTGGCTTCACCCAGCCGTTGCCCTTTGATCGAGACGCGTTGGATGCTATTGATGCCGATATCAGATCTGTTTTTGGGAATGATCTAAACAAGGTGATCACACCGGACGATGTCCGCGGCACCAACGAATCATTGGAAGCAGTGATCTTGGATGGTGGGTGGCCCACCATTGGCGAATCACGAGGCAAAGTCTTTTTTGGTTTGGACAACGGCGGTGCTATTCGGGACGAATATGTTGCTGATCATCCTGCGCTGGAGGGTAGGGTGTTATTTACATCATCCGATCCGGGAACACCGGAAGCAGCATTTCTGAAGTTGAACACACCAGCGGAGAGTATCGCCGCTTATGTAACTCAGGGTTATATCGTCCGTACCCGAGCTGATGCGGACACGGAGGCCGCACGAACTGGAGATACAGGCCCTCGTGATCTGGCGCTATCCAGCGGTGCCCAATTTGTCTCTACCGATTATTATGTTGCCGATGCCCGCCACGATACGAGTGATGGCTGGACTGATTATACTGTAGCGTTACCAGATAATATGATCGCCCGGGAAAATCCTATAAGCGGCACTGGTAAATTCACGGGGCAGGAAATTGAATGATTTGGTTTACGCAGTGAATTCCTATAATTTTGCCCGCTTTTTACAAGAATATTTCGGGGTGTAGCGCAG
>CAJWGZ010000040.1 GCA_913041075.1 uncultured Fidelibacterota bacterium
TAGCTGATCTGATCTGTTTGTGATCATGACCATTGATACGCTGAACATGCCAACCGTACCCTTCAAAAATGGTTCCATAATCAGCTGAATCGGACCGCTGTGTATTTCCAGAAATTTGTGCTTTATTAGAATCGTAAAATATTATAACCCTGGATAATCCCCAATGTCCAGCCAAGGCAGCCACACCCGTAGAAATCGGTTCCTGCAAATCACCATCACTAACCAGGATGTAATTAAAATGACCAATAATATCATCAGCTTCATCAGTATAGTGTGTAAACATTTCACGTAATTTTGATTCCGCAACTGCCATGCCAATTCCCATACCCATACCTTGTCCAAGAGGTCCGGTAGTGGCTTCAACACCATTTATTTCAACTTCCGGATGACCTGGCGTTTTACTATGCAATTGTCTGAATTTTTGCAGGTCGTCAATATTGAGCCAACCAATCAGGGTTAATAACACATAAAGCAATGCTGATTCATGACCTGCTGAAAGAACAAAACGATCACGCTTGAACCACTCAGAATTTTTTGGATCAAAATTCAAATATTCCGCGAATAATATATAGGCGAAATCTGCAGAGGACATTGGACCACCAGTATGGCCTGAGTTTGCATTCCGAACTGTATCCATTATCAGGCCTTTAATCACTGCCAAAGAAAATTGATCTTTATCATCCTTTGCCCAATCGGAAAAAGAGCTTATATCTTTATAGGTCGGCACAATTAAATCAAATACTAAATTGCATAGAAATCTTTTATTGTTTGTGTGGGGTCTTGCGTACCAAAAACTGCTGAGCCCGCTACAAGCACATCACCACCAGCAGAAATTATTTCTCTGGCATTGTTCAATTTTACACCACCATCTACCTCAATAATAACCCGATCAAGACAAAGCTCATCCAGTCTGGCTTTCAGTTCCGCGATCCTTGCTGTAGATCCTGGCAGATAACCTTGCCCACCGAAGCCCGGATCCACGCTCATGATAAGTACCAAATCAACTTTTTCAAGATGTGGTTCTATTGCACTGAGAGGTGTTCCTGGTTTAAGCGAGATACCAACTTGTTTGCCATTTGATCTAATTAAATCAATGACTGCAGGTGGATCATTTGCTGCTTCAATATGAAAGGTAATTCCATCTGCACCAGCACGAGCAAATGGTTCCACAAGTTTCTCTGGTTCAATAACCATCATATGTACATCCAAAAACTTTTCCGTATAATGTCTTAGAGACTGCACAACAGGTGGACCTATTGTGAGATTAGGTACGAACTGATTATCCATCACATCAATGTGAATCCAATGAGCGCCACCATCTTTACAATAACCTAATGCAGTACGTAAATCGCCAAAATCAGCAGATAAAATTGATGGCGCTAGTTTGAATGAATTGGAAGTCATCTAGGGTTTGAGTTTAATAAAAGGTAATATCTTATTCATACCAATTATCCAACCACTTGGCGGAAGACACGTTTAAAGTTCTCCCCAAGTATTTTTCTAATATTTTCTTTTGTGTATCCTCTTTCAAATAATCTCTTCGTAATAGCAGGAGTTTTTGAACAGTCCTCAATGCCCCTTGGTAAAACCTCTACACCATCAAAATCAGAACCAAGACCAACATGATCAGGCCCAATCAAGTTCACAATATAATCGATGTGATCAATTAATTGGTCCAATGATGGTGCAACTGCAGCAAGATCTTTATCAATAATATCCTGGCTTTTATACCAGTAATCATCACTTTCTTCACTATATAGAACCTTTAAGGAATCCAGTGCACGTTTGTGTTTTTTCCGTACCTTATTAGCGCGTTTTTCAAATGTACTATCAATATATGCAGGATAATAATTAACGAATACGACACCGCCATTTTCTTTGATAGCCATTAATTGTGCATCATTTAAATTTCGAAAATGGGGGCAAATATTATATACTGAAGAGTGGGATGCTATGATTGGATGGGCAGTAGTTTCAAGAATGTCATAAAATGTTTTTTCACCGCAATGGGATACATCAATAATTACACCAAGCTCATCGCATTTCTTGATGACATCTTTTCCAAATTCGGTCAGACCTCGAAATGGTAATAAACTTTCCGATGTCTCATCTTTTGCTGATGTCGCCCAGTCAGTTGAATTATTCCAGGTGATCCCTAAATAACGCATCCCACGATCGTAGAAATGCTGCAATTTATCCAAGCTATTTTCTAGCGGGTGTCCGCCCTCTATACCTATCATTGCAGATATTTTACCATGGGCATCATTTACTAATAAATCATCAAATGTGAATGGTATGGCTATTTTGTCAGGTGCGCGGGTACATATATCTTCCAGAGCATCAATCATTTTATTCGCTTGATCATAAGAACCAACGGGTACATACTTATCTGGGTTAACCCAGATGACAAATACTTCTAAATCAATACCCCCCTCTTGTAAACGGGGCAGATCTGTATGACCTTTATCCGATCTAGTTAAAATATCTTCGCCATTAAGAACACGGCCCAGGACATCATTATGGGTATCTGCTACATACGATTCGTAATGAAAGGCCATTTGATCATGTTGGCAGGCAAAAATAATGATAGCCCCGATTATTACTATTCTGAGATTATTCAAGCGTATTGGTTATCTAATCAAGTCTATAATGATTGTGTTCGTCCACCATCAACAGGTAGGTTAATACCATTAATGTAAGCTGCCTGGGGAGCAGCTAAGAAAACAACGGCAGCTGCGGTTTCATCAGGATCAGCAAATCTACCTGCTGGGACAGAATCTTCCATTGCCTGGGTAACTTTAGCGATGGATTGGCCTTTCTTTTCCGCAATATTTTGTATCAAAGACCGTAATCGAGCTGTGTCAGTAAAACCAGGTAAAATATTATTTACAGTTATTCCAAATCTACCAACTTCTGCTGCCAGAGTTTTTGCCCAACTTGCTACAGCACCACGAATCGTATTTGAAACACCCAAATCAGGGATTGGTTGTTTAACGGAAGTGGAAATAATATTGATTATCCGCCCGTAAGATACTGCTTTCATTCCTGGTATTAATCCCTTTGCTAGATTGTGGTTATTGATTAAATGTTTTTTGAAGCCATCAATATATTCTGCAGGGATAGCATCCATAACCGGCCCCGGCGCCGGACCACCAGTATTATTTACCAAAATATGAATCGGACTGTTTTTATTTACGAAATCTGTTACTTTATCAATAAGAACATCCGAGGAATCAAAATCTGCGCAGATAAAACTATGAGCTTGTTTATCATTAGTTTCTAATTCACTAAAAACCAATCGTAAACTGTCCTCATTCCTTGCAACTAGTATTACGGAAGCACCGCACGCAGCTAAACGCAAAGCAGTTGCTTTACCAATACCTTGCGTACTACCGCACACAAGTGCCTTTTTTCCTTTTAAGTCTATGTTCATTTCTTAATCACCTGTAGTTATTCTAGTCCCATTCAAAGCCGTTTACCTTTTTTGAAGTAATATCTATTTCCACAGAATTATAATCATCCAGTGATTCAATAAAATAATATAATACCTTGTATTTTTGAGAATCAGCCACCCAAACAGAATCAGGCAATCCTAAGATTCCAAATACTTCTGTTTCTTTTGGTTCTCCTTTTAAAAATTCCCAAACATCGTACTGTGTAAGCATGCCCCTGGATAGTGGAGATGAAACATGCAGAGTCGGGTGAGATAATTTTGTTGGAGTCGGCAGAAGTGGCGCTGGTGGCTTCGTGCAGGAAATTGTTAACATAAGGATAAGAATATAATAGAATCGCATAGCCTAAAATACAGTTTGGATTAGGTTGAATCAACTGCAGGAATAGTTACGTTTTGCGATTATTGATGTTATTTAGTCTGTAAATTGCGTGAAAATAAGGATACAAATGAATAAAGACAGATTTTATACCGATAATGATTTTTTAAATAGTCCTGATGGCAGAACTATCAGAATTCTCTCAGAATACTTTGGCCCTTTTCAACGCTTAAGAAAAAATAACATCAAGGACACCATCGTATTTTTTGGGTCAGCAAGATTAAAGTCAAGATCCCAAGCAAAGAATGCCCTTACCAACAAGTCAAAAAATATTACTGCTACTAAATTCGCAGAGCTGAAACGTGACTTGGAAATGAGCAATTATTATGAAGCGGCTCGGGAATTAGCATTTAAACTCACGAAATGGAGTAAAGGATTAAAGAACCAGAAAAGACGATTTATCGTTACATCTGGAGGCGGACCTGGAATAATGGAGGCTGCAAACAGGGGTGCTCGGGAAGCAAAAGGACTCACCCTTGGTCTGGGCATAACTTTACCTAAAGAACAACAGTTGAATCAATATATACCAAAGGATCTAGGCCTAATTTTTCATTATTTCTTTATGCGTAAATTTTGGTTTTTATATCAGGCAAAAGCTATGGTCATTTGGCCTGGAGGGTATGGCACCATGGATGAATTGATGGAATCACTTACTTTGATTCAATGCAAAAAGCTGCGTAAAAAGATTCCTATAGTATTGTATGACAGCGAATTCTGGAATAATGTGATTAATTGGAATTATTTAGTTGATAAAGGTGTTATTTCAAAAAGTGACTTGAATCTTTTTCAGTTTTGTGATTCCGTGCCAGATGCATTCAATTTTCTGACAGAAAATATAACTAAAACACACATTCAGGGTCCTAATTTTTAGATTATTAATTTAAATCTAATCTTCTCTTTCCGGGACCGGATCGTAACCAAAAGCACCCCAGGGATGACACTTACTGATACGCTTTATTCCTAGCCACAAACCCTTAAATGGTCCCCAAATTTTTAGCGCTTTAATCATATAATAAGAACATGTAGGATCAAACCGGCAGGATCCTGGAAATAATGGTGAGATTACAATCTGATATATTTTAATCGGCAAGATCAGAATAAATATTATTATAGTACGGCATATCTCAAGCATATTCACATCCTGATTTATTTAATCCCATTGATAAATCATAAAATATCCTGTTAAATAACAATAAAATACAATTATTTGTAGAACATCCGGGACAATAACAGACCATTTATTTACTTGCCAAAACACAGTATGTAAACTAAACTAGACCGACTGGTCGGTCTAGTTTATGGATGTTAGAAAACAAGATTTAAGAAAAAACCAAATTTTGGAGGCCGCCATGGAAGTAATCACCCGGCATGGATATGAGAATAGCCGTATGGATGATGTGGTGAAATCTTCAAATATGAGTAAGGGTGCTATCTATTGGTATTATAATAGCAAAAAAGATATTTATCTCGATCTTGTAAACTACTGGGTGATACGCTATAGTGATATGGTTAGCAAAATCTTGGAAAAAGATCAAAAAGCCTCTCTCCAGCTGAAAAAATTATTTAGCTATTTTATTGATGAATATGAAAAGGACCCCGAGCCATTTAAAGCTTTGACTGAATTCTGGTCTATGGCGCAAAAGGACAAGGATTTTCGTAAAAAACTACAAAAAGTATATGGCGCCTTTTTGGATGTTATCGAATCAATAATTTCTAATGGGAAAAAATCAGGTGAATTCAAAAACCTGGATACCCGCATTGCCGCTCTATCAATTATGATGAATATTGAAACAATCAATTGGTTTACTCTTTTTGATGAGCACGGTGTCAGTGCCAGAGAATATTTTAGTACACTAACAGACTTCATTCTTTCAGGACTATTAAAAAAATAAGAGGGATATTTTAGATATGGAACAACCAATACAAATCACAAAAACTGGTGGCAGATTTTTAGTTACACCTATCACCGATACAAATATTTTTACCCGGGAAGATTTCACAGAGGAACAACATGAAATCCAAGAAATGGTTCAAGGTTTTTGTACAGAACACATCGCTCCGGTTAAGGAAGAATTAGAAAAAAAGGACAAAGATTTAACCTTTAGCTTATTGCGAAAAATCGCTGAACTTGGATTGCTTGGTATTACTGTTCCAGAAGAATATGGCGGTATGGAATTAGATAAAATAACAGGAGCAATAGTTGCCGAAGCATCCTCTTATTCTGAATGCTCATCTTTTGTTGTTACCTGGTCGACAAATTTAGGTATCGGATCATTGCCAATTGTATGGTTTGGCACTCCTGCGCAAAAAGAAAAATATTTACCAAGATTAATTGATGGTACATGTATTGGTGCTTACGGTTTAACTGAACCATCAGCTGGCTCAGATGCGCTTTCTGCAAAAACGACTGCTGTACTTTCTGAAGATGGGAAGCACTACATTTTAAATGGAGAAAAGGTCTTTATTACCAATGGGGGCTGGGCGGATGTCTATACTGTGTTTGCGAAAGTAGATGGTGAAAAATTTACTGCCTTTATTGTTGAAAGAGATACGCCTGGGTTTACACAGGGTCCTGAGTATGATAAAATGGGGATGAGGGGATCATCAACAACACCATTGATTTTTCAAAACGCTAAGGTGCCGGTTGAGAACCTTCTTTACGAAGTCGGCAAAGGACACCGCATCGCCTTTAATGTACTGAATATGGGCCGTTTAAAGATGTCTGCCTCATTGCTCGGCGGTGCAAAGTTAACTACGAGTGCCTCTATTGAATATATTCTGGAAAGATGTCAATTTGGTAAGGCAATTGCACACTTTGATACTACTATTGGAAAAGTTGCCGATATGGTCGTTGAGACATTTTCCGCTGATTGTATGACCTACAGAACGGTCGGCATGATCCAGGATGCAATTGATGAGCTTGATAATACAGATCCCAACTATTATATCATGATGGGGGAGGCCATGGAAAAATATGCTATTGAAAGCTCCATGGCCAAGGTGTATTGTAGTGAACTGAATGGCAAGGTCATTGATAGCGGATTACAAATGATGGGTGGCTATGGATTCATAGAAGAATACACCATGGCAAGGCTATACCGTGATTGCCGGATCGATCGCATCTGGGAAGGTACAAACGAAATAAATAGACAAATTATCACCGGTTACATAATGAAAAAGGCACTGATGGAAGAACTACCCATTCAAAGCGCAATTAGGGAAATCGAACAATATATGAATAATGGTAAACTAGAGACAGATAGCGAAATCTTGCTTGCTGAAAGTAATGTAGTTGAGACGAGCAAAAGACTCGCCCTATACTTACTGAATGAAGGTATCTGCGAATTTGGCCAAGATCTAAAGCACCAGCAGCAGATTACTGATATTCTGGCCAATATTTTCATAGATATCTATGTAGCCGAAAGTACGGTGTTACGAGCAAAGAAAATGCTCGGGAATCCAACAAGCCCCCCAAGTGTTGAAGGTGTAGCAAAAATATTTGTGGCAGAAATGGCCCAGCGAATGGTGCAGCTTGCTGAAACAGCATTAAAAGGTATTTATAATGGTGATTTATCACCACTGATGCATGAAAACCTTAATGCGTTTCGTTCACGAATGTATTTGCCAACCAATACTATTGGGCTAAAAAGAGAAATTGCAGCATATGCCTATTCCAAAACAAGCTATCCATACTAGGAGAAAAATATGAGCAATAAATCAGTAATTATAGATGGTGTCCGATCACCGATTGGTTCGAAAAATGGCGAAATGATTGGCATGCGCCCTGATGACATTGCAGCGCAAGTTGTCAAAGGCCTATTAGAACGAAATAAAGAAATAAAGAATGAAGAGGTAGAAGATGTAGTCGTCGGCTGCGCTTTCCCTGAAGGTCCTCAGGGTATGTTGATTGGTCGTAGTGTTGCCATATTAGCTGGTTTACCAGTATCAACAGCGGGAAAAGTTGTTAATAGGTTCTGTGGCTCTTCCATGGATGCACTGCATCAAATCTCTACCGCCATCGAAAGTGGTGACATTGACGTTGGTATTGCCGCAGGTGTGGAAGATATGTTCTCTGTACCTCAAGGTGGCTTCGCTCCTGATTTCCATCCTGAACTCGCTGAACAGGAATACTACATTGGTATGGGCGAAGGCGCTGAGATATTGGCCGAGAAGGGAAATATTTCCCGGGAAGACCAAGAAGAATTTGCCATTAATTCCCATAAAAAAGCTTTGGCCGCAATTGCAGATGGGAAGTTTGATAATGAATTGATCTCTATCGATAAATATGGTGAATGTACAATTGATACAGATGAGGGACCCCGAGAACCAGATGTTGATAAGATCAAAAGCTTGAATCCAGCTTTCATTGAAAATGGCACCGTAACGGCAGCCACAAGTAGTCCATTTTCAATTGGCGCAGCGGCTCTCTTGCTTACCAGTGATTCTTTTGCTGAAAAACGCGGGTTAAAAACACGGGCGAAAATTGTGAGTCGAGCTGTAGCTGGTGTCGATTGGCAATTATTTGGTATGGGTCCAATTCCAGCAACGGAAAAAGCCCTGAATAAAGCAGGCGTAACCATGAATGATGTAGAAACTATCGAATTAAATGAAGCATTCGCGGCCCAGTCACTATATTGTATCAATGAAGGCAATTGGGATAATGAAAAGATTAATCTAAACGGTGGTGCAATTGCCCTGGGGCACCCTCTAGGATGCTCAGGAGCGCGTATTACAACGACCCTAATTAATGTAATGGAACAGCAAGGTACACATCTGGGTCTGGCAACCATGTGTATTGGAACTGGTCAAGGAATTGCCACAATCATTGAAAGATGACTTGGCATGAAAATTAAAGAACCATTTAGTGCTGTTTCCCATGCTATCGGCGCAGTACTTGCCATATTGGCTTTAATCCTGTTGATCCGTGAATCTATTGACCCCATTAAACCCTGGCATATTGTAGCGTTTTCTGTTTTCGGCTCTGGAATGTTTCTTTTATATACAGCAAGTGCAATTTACCACTGGCTTCATCTTGCCCCAAAATATGTAAAATGGCTGCAAACGATGGATCACGCCATGATACATGTACTCATTGCTTCAACTTATACTCCTGTATGTCTTATTCCTTTACGCGGAGTTTGGGGTTGGAGTTTATTAGGGATGATCTGGAGTTTGGCCATCTTTGGCATTCTGCTCAAGATCTTCTGGAAAAATCTACCGGACTGGTTCTCAGTAACATTTTATATTTTTATGGGTTGGTTGTCAGTAGTCGCTATTTGGCCCATGATCCAAACCCTCCAAATAGGTGCGTTGGTCTGGATTTTTATCGGCGGATTTTTCTATACTTTTGGGGCGATCATCCACAGCCTAAAAAAACCAAATCCAATACCGAACGTTGTTGGCGCACACGAAATATTCCATTTGTTTGTATTGCTTGGCAGCGCGGCACACTTCTGGGTCATGTACAACTACATCACGAAATTTTCTTAATATTAATCCGAGGATAATCTAATGAGTAATAAAATTGAAAAAGTGGCGGTTTTAGGAGCGGGTACTATGGGGGCTCAGATTGCTGGGCATCTAGCTAATG
>CAJWGZ010000041.1 GCA_913041075.1 uncultured Fidelibacterota bacterium
GAAATGTCTGTGCCTGATGAGGAGGATGTTGTTGCAGCTCTTGATGAACAAATTGATCTCATCGATTTATTTCCAGAAATTAAACACGCAATGGATCTACCAAAGATGCCAAAGCCTATTACTACAATAGGTCAACACTTACCACAAGATGTTCTTCCACGACATGTATTAGGACTGAACCAGCTATTTACTTATAAAATACCAGAAGATGAAGCACGAGAATTCTATAGTTTTCGCTGGCTGATTCCACCTCCCAAAGGCATGTTTTTTCATTATGAAAGCAGATCAATACAATGGGTGCCTGATGATACGCAGCTTGGTGCATACAAATTAGGATACCGTATAGAAATGAAGGTTGGTGAATCTGTATCCCTTGAAGCAACCGTAAGAGATTCTTTACTCACCTATCAAATGGTGCCTGAATTGGAAGGATATGATGAATACGTGTGGATATATGTTAATGATCCACCTATGTTTCTCACCGCTCCGATAGGAACTGAATTTGTATCGAACACGACCTTTGCCTATACACCTGTTGTCCGTGATCGTAATATTGATACGAGGGTTAAATACTATCTTGAATTAGCGCCTGAAGGCATGGTTCTGGGTGAAAATGGTGGCTTAGTGTGGGAAACAGATAGTGCGGATGTCAGTGTTTACGATATACGTCTTGTGGCTACAGATGGTTTTGATCGAGATGTGCAGGAATTCAGATTATTTGCCCGCGCTGGTGTAAAGATTATATCAAGTGCACCAACAGATTGGAAGGTTAATCAGCCCTACCAGTACCAAGTTGAAGTTTGGCGCCCTGAGTTGGCGCAAGAAATGAGAGTTGAATTATTGCACGGGCCGGTTGGTATGTCTATGAATAATAATTATTTGATCACCTGGACACCGGAATTAACACAGATAGATACGCAATACTTTGCTGTAAAAGTAAGTCATGGCGTAGCCCAGGATACGCAAAATGTAGCAGTGTTTATAAATCACCCGCCAATCATATCTGCTGAACCACCTGCAATGAATGTAGTTAATATTGGGGCTACGTGGGATTTTCAGTTGGAAGTATCAGACCCAAACATTGCCGATAAAATCACTGTTACTGCTATCGAACTTCCTGATGGTATGCGAATTGATCCATTTACTTGGCGCCTACGGTGGGATCCTACTAATGAGGAACTCGATTTTTCTCATATGAGACTTGAAATCACAGATGATAAAGAAATTCATTTTATTGATGCTGATTTTTATGTCAATGCGCCAATTAAAATTGTATCCGTTCCTACAATGACTGGCAATGTTGGTGAACCGTATCAGTATCGAATATTGAATTCAGATAAAAATAAGGGATCACTACTGCCTTATGATGAATCAATTCGTATCGATAATATTGAATCAGTTCGAATATATTCTGTAGACATAGCTGATGATGTATATCAAGAAAATATTGGCAGATATATTGGAGATTGGAAAAACGCAGAAGCAGTTTACCTTACTGAACCCGATGCGACATCTTTCTCTAGACTCAATGTGAAAAAATATGTACAGACAGTTTTCTGGGAAAATGATAGACTGTACATATTAATCGAAACCATTGATGGTCGTACTGTTGGGATCAAAGATTTATTGTGGGAATTTTTTCAAGGTGCAAAAGGGAAACCCCCGAAACTAATTGTTGAGCGATTAAGCCCAGTACGGTATACCTTGCTGGAGTTTCCAGATGGTATGGAAGTTGATGAATACTCTGGGGTAATAAACTGGACTCCAAGTAAAGAACAGTATGATTCCCATATAATTAAGCTTCTTATTTCAGATGGGTATACGAAGGATGAGCAATCATTTGAAATTTATGTTAATCATAAACCTATTATTGTATCCAATGCACCAAAGTCAGCTATGGTGGATGAAGTATATAGATATCAAATTCAGGTAGAAGATAAAAATTCGAATGCAGTATTAACCTTTGAACTTTTAAAAGCACCACAAGGCATGCAAATGACTGAAGATGGTAAGGTGGTATGGATCCCGCGCGCTGCACAAATTAATAATCATTTGTTTACTGTGCGTATATCTGATGGACACGCCGAAGATATACAGAAATCCCAGATATTCGTTAATATACCGCCATCAATAATTTCAGTTCCGAAGCCCATAGCTCTTACAGGCTATGAGTATACCTACAAGCTTGTTGCGGAGGATTTAAACAAGGATAAAATAAAATTTAAACCAATCAAGTTACCAAAATACGCCACCTTTAGTAAACGCACGGGATTATTGCAATGGCGACCAAGGAATAATCAGCTTGGGCCAAACGATGTGGTAATTGCTGCTATAGATGAACGTGGGGCAACAACAGCCCACGAGTTTAAAGTTCATGCTTTTGAAAATCCGAGCGCAAGGCAATTTGTTAATACCGGCTGGCCATTAATGCTCACTTTTGTTGGTATGATGTTCGCCTGGGGTGTAGCACAGATTTAATTAAAACCTAATTTGTTCAATATTTCACGCTGTCCATTTTTTGACAATGAAAATCGTATAGGTAGCGCATAGACCTTTTTGCAAATTTCATGTTTAATGGTTCTTAGCTTGATAAGATCTTTTTCTGTAGTAACGATATATTCTGCTTCTTGTTTATCCATTATTGTTTTAACGATCTTTAAATCTGATTTACCATAGCGATGATGATCATCAAAGGAAATATGGTCCAGAACATTCAAACAAAGTTTTTCTAATAACAATTCAAATCCCATAGGATCGCCAATTCCTGAAATAGCTATAGTGCGTTCATTTTGCATAGCATTGACTGATATTATGTTTCCTTTTGTACCAATGAGCGATTCTGATGGTACAATCTTACTATTATAAGAACCAATTTTTAATGAATTTAGTTTGTTATATATGAAATGTGATGGACGCTTTAAATTGGTTTTTGTTAAGATTGTAACATCAGACCTTTTTAAATGGTGCCAAGGTTCTCGCAATAATCCATAAGGTAATAGTTTATACGCAATACCAGATTGATTTGAGTTTAATAATACTATATCCAGGTCTCTATCCAATGTGCGATGCTGAAATCCGTCATCCAATATTATTACATCTGGATTAAAATGTTTGGCAATGTAAATTCCACCGCGGTAGCGATTTTCATCAACAACAAGAGGGATATCTGGTAATTTCTCTGCCAATAGTGCGGGCTCCTCGCCAACCATTTTCCAGTTTTTAATATTATTATCACCTGTAGATACAACAACAGTTCCTGTTGTTGATCTGCCATACCCTCTGCTAAGGACAGCAACACGTTGTCCGTGATTTTTAAGTAGTTTAGCGAGGTATATAACAGCTGGAGTTTTCCCCGTTCCACCAGTGGTGATATTACCAATGCTAATTACTTTACAAGGCAAACTGTGACTTACGAAAACCCCGATGTTATAGAATAAGTTTCTCCAAAACATCAATCCCCAATAGAATAGTGCTAAAGGAAATAAAAAAATACGATAGTGAGGGTTATTAATGTAATTATATGCCGACACGCCGGTTTACCTCTAATTCGAGCACATCCATTGCTTCCTTTACTTTTGCTAGGCAATCCACAAATTGATCTTCTTCGCTGAATGAAAGTGGTTCTCCATAAATTACTTCTATTCTTCCAAATGGCTTAGCTACATAAAAAGTATCCCAGTTGGTAAACCCCCAGCGCCTGGTAGAGTGCGCAGCCGCAGGAATGATAACAGCTCCTGTACGCTGTGCAGCTTT
Source organism: uncultured Fidelibacterota bacterium (assembly GCA_913041075.1). GTDB lineage: Bacteria > Fidelibacterota > Marinisomatia > Marinisomatales > TCS55. The sequence goes on from CAJWGZ010000041.1 coordinate 3,754, forward strand.
AACAATGCCTGCTTTTGGAATTTTTGCAGGGCCTTTAGGGCCATCTGGGGTCATGGCAACTAGGGAACCCGGTTGGGCCAATGCATCTAGTATTGCCTCATAAGCCTCTCTACCTTTTTCCGAACTTGAACCGCGGATCACGTTCCAACCCATGTTAGCACAGATTCTAGCTATGATTTCTGCGTCAAAATGTGTTCCTGCTACTGCGTAATATTTTTTATATGCTAACTGTTTTACAAATGTTAGTACTCTGCCATGCCATATTGATATGATTACTGATTGCCCCTGGTCAATTAATTTTTTGTAGTGTTCTTCCCCTTCAATATTCCATATATTTGTATTATACAATAAATATATGACCCACTTACCTAGTTTTGCAATCAAGTACAATTTTAAAGAATTCATCATTAAAGTCTATTTAGGATAGCTTCAGCAGCACGATCGTAGACCCCTGGCATACCAAGCGTTCGTCGCACTTTTTCATATCCTAATAACATTTTTTTTCGTTCTGAAGTTTTATTAAAAAGGGGTATCACGGCATTTGTTAGATTTTCGGAGGTCATCTCTGATTGGATAAATTCTGGAACTATAGTCTCGTTGGCAATCAGATTTACTATTGATGCGTAGGAAACTGTAGCCATCTTTTTGGCAAAAATCCAAGTTGGCAGTGAAAAGCGGTATGATACTACCATAGGGATATCAAGGACTGCAGCTTCTAATGTAGCTGTACCAGAAGCCACTAATGCAGCGTCACCGTAACACATTGTTAACTGGGGATCGTTTTCTTCAATTTTTATAAAATCTGGTGTATTTGGTAGAGTTACACCAGGCGCCTTGCCAACAATTACCTGAATGTTTGAAATATTTGATTTTATCATTTTTACTGCTTTGATATAAATAGGCCAATGTTGGTTTATTTCCTGCTGCCTGCTTCCAGGTAAAAGAGTTAGTATAGGGGATTCGTGATTTAGATTATGTGAGGAAAGAAATTGGTCAATTGTTTGTTTAGGTGGTTCTAGTTCGATAAAAGGATGTCCAATAAAATTTGTTTTCACATCCTTATTTTCAAACCATTCCTGTTCAAATGGAATAATGGATAAACATTGATCAACACTATCCCTTAAAATAGATACTCGTCCTTCTTTCCATGCCCATACCTGAGGTAATATAAAATAGGTTACAGGTATGCCTAATTGAAACGCTTCACGAGCAAGTCGCAGGTTGAAGCCTGGGTAATCTATAAGAATCAAACGATCCGGGTTATTTTCTCGCAGCCAATTAACTGTTGATCCCATAACTTTGAACATGTATGGTAAATGCTTGATTACTTCAACGAAACCTATAATTGCCAAATCATCTACATGCTCAATAATCTGAACATTCTCATTAGCCATTCGGTCGCCCCCATGACCAGTAAACTGGATGTTTGTGGTATGTTTTTTCATGGCATGAACCAATTTAGATCCATGTAGATCACCAGATTCTTCACCAGCGACGATAAATATCTTCAGAGGGTTTTTATTGGCCATTATATTAAAAGATCATTGTTCCAGTAATCGGTAACGTATATAAATAATTATTAAAAATATGACAACATTTTGAAGTGTTCGTTTTTCAGTACGTAACGTTTTTAGAAATGTCATAGGTTGTCTAATATCATTCGATTTCCAACGGAATAATCGAGGAAATATTCGAGGAACATTTTTCGTATAATCTAGATATGTGGCGCCGAAAATTCTGGTCAATGTTTGTTCTTCAAGATTGATGATCAGGAAATATTGGATAATAAAAAACAGCCATGTTAACATAAGTATCGCGAAAATATTACTTGCGCCTGCTATCAGCACTATACCATTATACATTAACATATTTCCAATATATAGCGGATTTCTCGTATGTGCGAAAGGACCTGCGGTACACAACATTGCTGCACCAACCGTTGTCGTTCTAGTTATGCCCCCAGCATAGCTTACTGCCCAAAATCGAATTGATTCACCAAGAATGATGCATACCAGACCAAGAACTACATATGCGTTTGCGTGTTGAGCATTATAAAGAATTACCGCTGCTAGAGGTATGGGAGTATAGCTGCGGTATTTAAAAAAAAAGTTCCCAATATTCATTAATGAAGATCCTCAAGGATCAAATCATGAATATTAGATGCTAATTCTAGAGCATTCTTTCCAGCCTGTCCATCGACAATTGGAGTAGCGCTACCTTTAACACTGTTAGTAAAATTATTGAGCTCTGCTTTTAGTGCATCAAATGAAGGTATATCTGGTTTTTCATATACAATTTTTTTCGTCTTATCTCCATAATGAAATTGCACATCTTGAATAGAATCCAGATCGGGTTCTTCCGGATCTAGAACACGGTAAATCTCAGTTAAACCCAGTAAAAAATCGATAGTGATATAAAGATTTTGCTGAAAAATTTTTGTCTTGCGTACGTGATCCTGTGCAACTCTACTAGAAGTTAAATTAGCAATTGTACCATTTTTAAAGCGGATTCTAGCATTAGCTATATCGATTGAATCAGTTAAAATAGAGATACCATTTGCATCAATACTTTCAACTTCACTGTTAACAAGAAACAATAATATGTCAATATCGTGAATCATCTTGTCCAATACTACAGGGACATCGGTACCACGTACATCATATGGGGCCAATCGCTGGATTTCAATATACTTTGGTGATATGGAATAGTTTTTTAATGGGACCAACGCTGGATTCAATCTTTCTATATGCCCCACCTGAATTAATACCTCATTAGTATTAGCCAGTGTTAATAACTGCTCTGCTTCAGCTACAGATTTAGTGATAGGTTTTTCTATAAATACATGTTTTCCTGCAGTCAGACAGTCTGAAGCAACATTGAAATGTGTGTCTGTCGGTGTTACAATCGTAACTGCATCACAGTCACTTAGTAGTGCTTCTAGTGAATCATAGGATTTTACGTTGTACTTATCTGAAATAACCGTTGCTCTTGCCTCATCAATATCGTAGAGCCCTACGCATTCTACATTGTCCATCGCGGCAAGATGTTTTACATGATGTTTTCCCAGGTGTCCTACACCTACAATACCAACACTAACTTTTTTATTCCGTTTGTTCATATATACAATTGATACTTAGTACAAATTAAGGAAACCAACCTTTCATATGAAAAAAGAAACTCGTTCTCATTCATATTATATTATAGCATGTCGAAATATCTTGCTTTTCGATGGAATTACATTCAATTTTCTCAACAGATTTCCTAGTATGGTAAACAATAATTACAATGATTATCTAGTTTGCTGATGGCCGATAGCATTAAAACAGGTATCGGCTTTTTAATTCCAGTAGGATCATTGGTTGGTTTTATTCAGTCTCTGCTAGCCAATGATTATATCACTGGAATTATCTTTATCATTGGGGGATTAATGCTCTGGATGCTGTATATATTAGTGGTTGAATCAACTACTCCTGCACTTATGGGAAATATATTGATCGTATTTATTGTACTGTTGTCTTTAGCTGTTTTCCTTAACTATGGTCTCGCACAAAATATTTGGGGTGGCTACGAATTAAAATCAGATGGATCAATAATCGCCCTCCTTGTATTATTCTTTGGATGTTTAATTGGGATGATGTTCCGGCAGCATCTGCTGGGTACGCCAGCACCAAGTTTAAGCACAGAGGATCAAGACCTGGTAAATAAAGCATTGGGACAAAGTGATAATGGCGGATCAACAGCTCCTAAAGTGATCGTTGTAAAGCAGGAAGCGCCACCGGCTCAAGAGGACGAAGAAGAGGACGAAGAAGAATGGGATTATTCAAATATGTACGCCTATCCACCTGAGTATTATGAAGATTATTATGAGGACGAAGATGATGAAGACGATGAAGAATAATCTATCCTTATTTGAAATAATTAAAAAGGGCAGGTTTTCCTGCCCTTTTTACTGTCTCTCTGTTTTCGTCATCGCCAATACAATATTGGTGCTTCCAATAAATGCTTTGTGTTGTGCCCCCGTGGCTTTAGTATAATAATATAGAGTAAGTAAGTATATTATATGAAACCACCATTCATTTACTTTTCCTAGAAAGAAACCTCCATCCAGAATTACCGTTGCCATAAATAGTATGGTGACCATAAGCGTTGGTGGATACAACTTGCGTTTTATACCCAGGATTCCTTTGTAAAACCTGTCTCCTATCTCTTGGTTGGTCTGGGTGTACTCCTTCACATTGACACCGGTGCCTACAAAAAAGAAAATGACCAGCGTTTGGGTAGCTATGAAAATAATGCTGACCAATAAGTCCAAAGTAATATGGTGTGTGGGCCAGATATTTACATAATGGTTTATACCAATCAATAGGATTCCTATCCCTGAAAGGATTACCAGTATATAAGATGTTATCATGAAAAACCACATGTCAGAATCTAGACATTGAAATGGAAATAAATACAATCACCGTCTTGTACCACATAGTCCTTACCTTGTAGTTTAGCCAAGCCAGCATCTTTTACTGCTTTTTCCGATCCTAGACGCACTAAATCATTATATTTAAATACTTCTGCTTTGATAAAACCACGCTGGAAATCAGTGTGGATTTCGCCGGCTGCATCTGGAGCAATTGTTCCTTTTTTGATGGTCCAGCTCCGAACCTGTTTTGACCCTCCCGTGAAAAAAGTTTCTAAACCTAAAAGCTTGAAAGCGGCATGTATTAACTTATACAAACCCGGTTCAGATAAATTATATTCCTTTAGAAACATATCCTTTTCATTATCGGAAAGAACAGCGATATCCTGTTCAAGTTTACTGCAGAGGCGGATGGCTAAGTTGCCTTCCTTATTAGCGAAATCTGCTAGTCTTTGTTCTAGATCACCCCGCTGCGCGTGAACGATCTCTTTTTCATCAACATTTGATACATATAGAATTGGCTTGCGTGTTAATAAATGCAATGACTTAATTATGGCAACCTCATCTTCATCGGTAGGGAATGTTCGCGCCCTATGTCCTCCGTTACAATGTTTTGATAGACGAGAGATAACATCAAATTTCTTTTTCTCGTTTTTCCCACCAGATTTTACCAATTTTTCTGTTTTTGCATACTGCTTTTCTAGTGTTTCTAAATCTGCTAATAGCAATTCAGTTTCAATGATTTCTGCGTCTCGAACTGGATCGACCGATCCTTCTATATGGGTTATATTGTCATCTTTAAAACAGCGTACTACATGTATTATAGCCGAAACCTGTCTGATTTGTCCCAAAAATCGGTTACCTAGACCATCCCCTTTGCTAGCGCCCTCTACAAGACCAGCAATATCAATGAACTCTACCGTGGCCGGAGAAACTTTCTCCGGTTTAAATATATTTCTTAGTTTTTCAAGGCGTTGGTCAGGTAGCTTCACAATTCCAATATGGGGATCGATCGTACAAAAGGGATAATTATCAGTTGGTACGGATGAAGCAGTGAGTGCATTAAAAAGGGTAGATTTACCCACATTGGGCAAACCAATTATTCCGCAACGTA
>CAJWGZ010000042.1 GCA_913041075.1 uncultured Fidelibacterota bacterium
ATGCACTATTGAAGGGCAGTACTGCTAAAATTATGCCAATAGTTAAAGCTTTATATTGTTTCATATTACCTCCGTCTAATTTATTTGAAGTAAATCTGCAGAATTTACACGTGCTAAGCCAGTAAACAATATGTCAATTTTTTTTCGTGGTTTACAACAATAATCGATAATCAAAGAAAATGCAGTTAGTCTTGATTTCTAAAGATTCTATCTTTGAATATGATTTTCGCTGTCAATAAATTGATCTCTTCATGAAGCGCAACCATTACTTTTTCATTATTATCTCCATGATCTGTATTGCCGCGGGCCAGAATTACCGCTGGCCCACAGTTGGCAGCAAGGCCCTTTCCTCCAACTTTGGTGAATTCCGTGATGGCGGTTATCACATGGGTATCGATATTAAAACACTGGGGGAAACAGGCTGGCCCGTTTATGCCATTGACGACGGCCATATTTCACGAATGGTGGCCAATTTTAGCGGGTACGGAAAGGCGCTATATCTAACCCTGAACGATGGCCATACAGCAGTATATGCGCATCTGGAAGAGTTTGGGTTTCGCCAAGAATCCATCCTTCTTACCCTACAATCCATAAATAACAGTTACATGGTCAATGAATATTTCAAACCGCAACAATTTCCCGTTAAAAAGGGCGATATTATTGGTTATACCGGTAATACCGGTGCTTCATTCGGTCCGCACCTGCACTTTGAATTGCGGAACAGTAATGAACAACCTCTAAATCCATTAACCAATGGACTGCCCGTTGAGGACTACCGGTCTCCGCGCGTACACCAGGTGGGGATTATTCCTTTATCCCCGGCCAGCAAGGTTAACGGCAGCTCAATCCCTAGAGTAATACAATTATATGCGGCCACTAGCGGCGGCGGCCTCCAATTCCCGGATACGGTAAGTTGTTTTGGTCCGATAGGTCTGACAATAGAGGTAGATGATAAAATACAAGGGGCAGCAAACAAATATCAGGTGCAATCTATTCAGCTGCTAGTGGATGATGAACCTGTTTTTTCACTTAAATATAATGAACTGAACTATGACCAAATGGCAACTGTCAGCCAGGTTAGGGAAAACCGTTTCCACAGACTAAACCTGGGTTCTTTCACTAAACTCTACAAACTGGCAACATTCTCTAGTACTACAATCGTTCCTGAGAGAATATCCGGTGCACTCAATCTGACCCCTGGTTACCATAAAATTGAGATCCAGGTGTCTGATGCGGCGGGCAACACTACCATTGTCAAAGGCACTATCATCAATTATCCTCCAGTGAAAATTGCGATCAAGAATGTTGAATGGCTCGATAACACGATAGAATTCAATATTCAGCCTGTAACACTGAATATTCCGCTGACAAAAGTTGCTTGTTACAGCTATACCGCTTATGGATATCCAGATGAACAATTAACTATTGTTAACAGTAAAAAAGATCGGTCAGGTCTTCGTATTGAGTTACCCAAATCAAAATTGGGGAAACATGGTGTATCATTCATTGTAAAAAACAAGCTCGGCGTGCACGGATCACCACTGACGTGGCATGATCCCAACGCTGATAGACGACTTACAGAAATGGACATCGATATTACGTTTAGTGCGGTCGAGCACAAGATCATCGCACAAATACAAACTAATGGTTTTACGTCTGGAAATACGGCGTTAAGACTATTAAAGGAAGATGAATATATTTCCATTCCCCTAACGAAGATTCAACCAACCGTTTATACTACAGATATACTTTTACCATCTTTGTTCTATAATACACTACGGATCGATGCCTTTTTTGATGGGGACATTGAACGCATTATTCAGCTGGATATGAGTCCAAGTGTTGTTGCACCGGGCAAGATTACCAATATCTTGTCAAAAGACAATAATTGCTCTATTCAGATAACCAAAACTTCCGTTTATGATACGACATTGGTCTGGATCGAAGCTATCGATCACCCTGTTGAACCAAAGGGCGGAACTATACAATCACTTATATATCAAATTCAGCCTTATGAGCTTGCCCTTAAGGATGCAATCCGAATTGGCATTCGATACGATCGCCAAATAAAAGATATGCCAAATACGTCTTTATATTATTACAATCAGAAAAGCGGCTGGACTTTCTTGCCGACTATTAATTTGCCAAACAGAATGGTCATGGCCAGCACCTTACTCAGCTTTGATGCCATCGGAATTATCCAGGATACAGATCCACCATTTGTGCGCAAAGTGTATCCAGCCAATGGCGGCAATTTTCATTATAAGGATGTACGAACCATCTCAGTGATCGCTGATGACTATCTATCGGGTATTAGTTCTGATGAACAAACAATGAGTATGAAACTAGATGGTGAACCAGTAAGATATGCCTTTCAGCCCCTAAAAAAAGAGCTCTATTATTATCTGCCAACTCCGCTGAATGCCGGTGAACATACGATGGAATACTCGCTTTCGGACCAGGCTGGAAACCAGGTTTCTGGCAGTACTACATTTAGGGTAGACTAATGTTCTTCCCTTATAAAGACGACAACCCCAGAATCCTTTTTCCATTCGTTACCTATACTATAATCGGAATCAATAGCCTGGTTTTTATTTATCAATATTTAATTCTGCCGCCAGAATCATTAGGTCATATTATCAGCACCTATGCACTTACACCTGCAGCTCCATCAGTTATCACAGTATTTACGTCCATGTTCATGCATGGTGGATTAATGCATATTATTTTCAACATGTGGTTTCTCTGGATCTTTGGTGATAATATAGAAAGTGTATTGGGGCATAAGCGTTATGTGTTATTCTATCTACTCTGCGGAGTGGGGGCTGCTCTGGCACAAATACAAATAAATACAGGCTCTCAGATACCAATGGTAGGTGCCAGCGGAGCGATCGCAGGAGTGCTAGGGGCTTACCTGATCCGATTTCCCCGGGCTACGGTACATGTTTTAGTAATATTAATCATTTTTATTACCTTCATTCGTGTCCCGGCTATGGTGGTTATTGGAATCTGGTTTTTATCCAACCTCACTGCAGGTCTGGGAACTCTGGGGATTGAAGAAACTGGCGGTACAGCATGGTTTGCTCATTTGGGTGGCTTTGTTTCCGGCGTGGTGTTAAATCAGGTATTTAAGCAAATTAGGATAGAATAATATGAAAGATTCTGTGATAAAAGAAGCTATTGCGATGCGCAAGCGAGCGGTAGCGCCTTATTCAAATTATACCGTTGGCGCAGCAGTTCTTACCGAATCTGGTGAAATAATTGGTGGCTGCAATGTTGAATCCAGTAGTTACGGTCTCACTTGCTGTGCTGAACGAATAGCTATCTATAATGCAATATCAGCAGGATATAAAAAATTTAATGCACTGGCCGTAGCCACAGATAATGGCGGTAAACCATGTGGCGCCTGCCGCCAGGTAATCTGGGATATCTGCGGTGATATAAAAATACACATTGCTGATGGAGATGGAAATCTCCTTGAAACAACCAGTCTCGATCTATTACCCGATGCGTTCGGTGAGGATATGCTTCCATGACCAATAAACCAAATAATTCTGGCTGGATCGAGGTTATATGCGGAAATATGTTTAGTGGTAAAACAGAAGAACTGATTCGGCGGTTGCGAAGGGCCGAAATTGCGCGGTTGAGTGTAGCAATATTCAAACCCAGGATCGATACGAGATACGAGGAAGGAAATATTGTTTCGCATAACCAATTACAATTGAAATCATCACTTGTAGAGTCCGCTGCAGAAATAGCACCTCTAGCAAAAGACGCGGACGTGGTTGGTATTGATGAAGTCCAATTTTTTGATGACAGAATCATAACTACAGCAAAAGATCTTGCCGCTAACGGAAAACGCGTAATTATTGCCGGGTTAGATACTGATTTTCGCGGTGTTCCTTTTGGTCCAATGCCGGGTATTATGTGTGAAGCTGATTATCTGGATAAGCTGCAGGCTATATGTATCATCTGCGGGAACCCCGCGTCTTACACACAACGACTTACCAAAGAAGCTGCACAGGTAGTCATCGGCGAAACGGATATTTATGAGGCAAGATGCAGACATTGTTTTGAAGCACCGTAATAATCAATGGAACGTTTAATTGGTATAGCTGGCATTCTGGTGTTATTGAGCATTGCCCTGGCAATGTCCAACAATCGTAAGGCTATTTCTTGGCAGTTGGTAACCTGGGGGTTAGGAATACAGCTGCTATTTGCCATCATCATTTTGAAAACACCTGTTGGTGTACCATTCTTTAGCGCGATTGATATTGGAATAAAAAATTTACTCAGCTTTTCTGATGCTGGTAGTGATTTTTTATTCAAGTCATTTAGGAATGGAGTTGTAGAAGATCCACTAATGAACTTTGCTTTCCGAATTCTGCCCACCTTGATTTTCTTTTCTTCTCTTATTGCAGTCTTATATCATATAGGTATTATGCAGTTTATTGTAAAATGGATTGCCCGGGTCATGCAGAAATCAATGGCTACCAGCGGATCTGAAACGCTATGTGTCTCAGGAAATATTTTTGTTGGTCAGACAGAAGCACCGCTGCTGGTAAGGCCTTTTATATCCAAAATGACAAAATCGGAATTAATGGCTATAATGGTCAGTGGGTTTGCCACAGTAGCTGGGGGTGTCATGGCAATGTATGTCAGTATGTTGGGTGATATTCCGGGAATCGCTGGCCATTTGTTGGCTGCTTCCATCATGAGTGCACCAGCTGCGTTGGTTATCGCCAAAATTATATATCCCGAAACAGAAACATCCGAGACCTTTGGCGATATAAAAATCGCACTGGATAAAAAAGATGACAATATTATGGAAGCACTTTCTAACGGCGCAACTAATGGTATGAAATTAGCGGCAAATGTAGCTGCCATGCTGGTCGCGTTCGTAGCTATAATTGCTATGGTAAACGCAATATTAGGTTTGATGGATCTTAGCCTGCAGCAGATCCTTGGATGGATATTCAGTCCATTGGCATGGGTCATGGGTGTGCCCTGGAATGAAGCGGGAATTATTGGATCTCTTATGGGTGAAAAACTCGTTTTAACTGAACTTATTGCCTATGGCGATCTTGCTGAGTTAATGGCCGCAAATTCCATTTCGGATCGATCGGCTATCATTGCTAGTTATGCCCTTTGCGGCTTTGCAAATTTTGCTTCGGTAGGAATTCAACTAGGCGGTATTGGTGGCATTGCTCCAGAAAGACGAAAAGATTTGGCTAAATTAGGGTTGAAGGCCATGTTCGGCGGTGCACTTGCATCCTGGCTCACAGCAACCATTGCAGGGTTGCTGATTTAAGCGTATTATTATAAGAAGGTTATAATACCATGCGTTTAATATTTATTGGTCCACCGGGGGTTGGAAAGGGAACACAAGCAACATTGATAAAGGATCATTTTGATATATTACATTTATCGACTGGAGATATATTACGGGAAGAAATAGCACAACAGTCTACTATTGGAATAAAGGCCAAATCATTCATGGATAGAGGTCATTTGGTACCTGACAATATTTTATTGGAAATGATGGAAAAACGACTACAACAGCCAGATTCTGAAAACGGTTATCTATTGGATGGATTTCCCCGTACAATTCCGCAAGCGGAGGGCTTAGATGATATACTTGAAAGAACGAATCAGATTCTTGATGCAGTTGTATCCATTAAACTGGATACAGATACTATCGTAAAACGGTTATCCAGCCGCCGATCGTGTAAAAAATGCGGTTCTATTACAAATCTGTTATTTAATCCACCAAAAACGAAAGGTCGCTGCGACATCTGTAGTGGAGAACTTGTACAGCGGTCAGATGACAAGGATGAAGTTATTCTCAATCGATTGAAGGTATATAATGAACAAACTGCACCACTATTGGATTATTACACCAATAAAGGATTAATAAAAACCATAAATGGACAAGGAGATATTGCTGTTATCAAAAACAATATACTGGAGGTACTAGCCTAGAAATGCTGCGTGTTGCTTTAACTGGCGGAATTGGTACAGGAAAAAGTACTGCAAGTAAAATTCTGAATGAGCTTGGTGCTTTCATTTTTGATGCAGACAAAGAAGCAAAAAATATTCTCAAAAATAATGAAACAATTCAAAGTGAGTTGATCGCTGAATTTGGTACTGATATTATGAGCGGTGATGAAAAAATTGATAATAATAAATTAGCCCGGATTGCCTTCCAGGATCAGGATCATCAGCTTAGGTTAAACTCGATCATCCATCCCTACGTTTTCCAAGAAATCGATAAAAATTTTGATGATGTACTTGAAAAAGGTACATATGATATCTTTGTCGTCGATGCTGCCCTGATCTATGAATCAGGAGCCGATACCCACATGGATTATGTTATTGTAATAACCGCTTTACTTAAAGTTCGAATGGAACGTGCTTTACAGCGAGAAACACTTATCAGAGACGAAATATTAAAACGAATGGATCTACAGTGGTCAGAAGAAGAAAAAATAGCACTGTCTGATTTTGTTATTCATAATGATGGTACAGAAGAAGAGCTTCGCGTTTCAGTTACGGATATTTATAATCAACTAGTATAGTATTAATTCACCGTATAGAGCGCTTTAACGCGCGCGGTTTATCTAAAACTTCTTTTAGGATTATAGCCTGTTTGAGTCTATCAACATCTTTCAATAATGGACTAATAAAATGCCCGGTTGGGGATACTTTTTTCCTGATTGGATATTTTTTATGAATATGTTCGGGATATTCCTCTGAGAAATCCTCAAAAATAGCACGTGCGGTTTGGACTGGTTCCGATTCGTCAATTATTTCTGGTTGTTCATCTGTGTCTGTTGGTTCTTCAAATTCATAATCAGCGATTTCATCTGCACCTGGTTCAAGAATATCCTGACCAAAATTCTTAATTTCGTTGAATAGTTCTTGCAGAGTTTCCGATTGAAAAGGGCCTGACTGCTGGTCAGATTCCTGAACCGATTCATCTTCGTCTAGCATGCGGCGTGCTGATTTCTGCTTCCGTTTTTTCATCAATGACAACAGAAAATACAGCGCCGCTAAAAATAACCAGTAGCCTATGCCTTCCATTTAGTCGTCGTCCCGATCGGGTGGCGGTTCAGTAGATTTTGTCTCTTCTACGCCGGAAATAGATTCCCGCATATCTGTATCCGCCTGAATATTGCGCATATTCACATAATCAAAGACACCCAGCTTCCCTTCACGAAACGCCTGGGCCATTGCCAATGGCACTTCCGCTTCTGATTCAACAACTTTAGCTTGCATTTCCTGAGTACGCGCTTTCATTTCCTGCTCCTCCGCCACCGCCATTGCGCGTCTGGTTTCAGCACGGGCTTGAGCCACACGCAGATCTGCTTCGGCCTGATCAGCCTGTAGGTGGGCACCAATATTCTTACCCACGTCCACATCAGCAATGTCAATACTAAGGATTTCGAAAGCAGTACCTGCATCTAAACCTTTTTCCAGCACAAACTTTGAGATTGAGTCGGGATTCTCGAGCACCTTCTTGTAGGAATCGGAGGATCCGATGGCACTTACAATACCTTCCCCAACCCGGGCGATAATCGTTTCATCGGTCGCACCTCCTACAAGACCGGGAATATTTGTCCGCACGGTAACACGTGCGCGGGCCTTAACCTCAATGCCATCCTTAGCCACCGCCGCGAGAGTGCCGTCAGCGGGGGCATCAATCACTTTGGGGTATACAGATGTTTCAACGGCTGTTTTTATATCTCGACCAGCAAGATCAATAGCCGTGGAAGTTTCAAAATCAAGTGGGATATTGGCTTTGTTCGCTGCAATCAGTGAAAAAGCAACGTTTGCAACGTTACCTCCGGCAAGATAATGTGTCTCCATCATATGAGTGGAAACTTGTTCCAATCCAGCCTTGTGCAGATTAATAATGCCATCCACAATAAGGCGGGGAGGTATCTTTCTCAAGCGCATACGGATAAGATCAATTATTGTGATCCGACCCATGCCAAGACTTACAACAGCCTGAATCCAGAGCCCCAAAGGGACGAAATAGAAAAATAAAAGAATAAATAATAGAATAAAAACCAGCATTAGATAAGTAACCATGATATACTCCTATGATTCAATTGCATTAACTCTGACAACCACTCGATTGCCATCAACAGATAAAACTTTAATTGATTGATCTTTATCAACAAATTCGCCCTCAGTTACAACAAATATTTTCCGGTCTCCCAAAAGAGCCCACCCAGACGGTCTCAAATCTGAAGTAGCTACACCGCTTTTTCCAACCATATCTTCAAGCCCGATAGAGGTACTGTATCCTTCATCCTGACTCTCTACTCCCGGAGACGTTAATTTGGTCCAAAATTTCGTCTTGGTTACCATTCTAAAGAGCAAAACTAATGCGATAATTCCACCAATAAGACCGATCGTTAATCCAGTCAAGGCAGAATGATAAACTTCTTCGGATACGGGGACATCTGGTAATAATAGCAAGTATAGACCCCAGAGGATGACACCAATACCAGCGACACCAGCAATACCAAAACCAGGAATTAATAATGCCTCAACCATTAAAAAAACCAATCCAACTAAAACGATCAACAAATCAGACATTGTTGCCAATCTTACAATAGCAGATGCGCCCAGTGATAAAGCCAGACAAACTGCGCCAAAAGTTCCTGGTATGCCCCATCCAGGACTCTGTAATTCGAATAATATACCCAAAAAACCAAATGTTGTTAGCAATGAGGCAACAACAGGATTAGTAAGAAACCGCACAAGATTCTCAGACCAGTTCTCAGAAAATGATTTTACAGTTGCATCGCTAAGTTCTAATGACACTAATAGTTCATCCATATTTTCAGCAGTGCCATCAGCCATTTTATACCTCAGGGCTTGTTCGGTAGTTAGGGTTATTAGTTTCCCTTCTTTACGCCCTTCTAGATCGGTTACTTCAACTGAATCACCATCAATAATTACGTGGGTAAATGACAATTCTTCATCGACCATACATTTGGAAATTATAGTATTGCGGTCCCGACTCTCCGCGGTGGATGCCATTTCCTCGCGCATATAGCTTATCACTTTTTCTGATGCTTTTTTCCCGGACATATCCACAGCAGTGGCAGCACCAATTGTACCGCCGCTAGTCATGTATATGGTCTCACAGGATAATGAAATCAACGCTCCAGCAGATATTGCCCGCCGATTGATAAAAGCAACGGTTGGTACATCAGTATCAAGAATAGCATCTTTTATTTGTGTAGC
>CAJWGZ010000043.1 GCA_913041075.1 uncultured Fidelibacterota bacterium
ATGTAACAAATCCTTTTCCTTTATTAAAAATCCGCCCATAATAAGATTTTCATATACAGTAAGTTCAGGGAAAATTCTACGCCATTCAGGTACATGGCTAATACCCATAGCTACAATATCTTCAGGATCTTTCCGATCGATACGAATATCATTGAAATGAATAGTCCCATTTTCCGGTTCAACCAACCCGCTTATGGTTTTTAAGATCGTTGATTTACCAGCGCCATTCGCGCCAAGTATAGTGACAAGTTGCCCTTCCTTTACATCTAGAGAAACACCATGCAAAGCTTTTACTTTTCCATAAAATGTTTCTACCCCGACCATTTTAAGCATCAGCCGTTTCTCCCAGATAAATCTCAATTACTTTTGGGTGATTTTTTATCTCTTCAGGTTCACCAAGAGCTATTATTTCTCCCGAATCAAGTACGCAAATTCGATCCGATATGCTCATAACCAAATTCATATCATGTTCTACCAGTAAAACTGTGATTCCGAGATCTTCTTTAATTTCTCTAATAATATTGGCTATTTCTCGGGTTTCTTGGTCATTCATACCAGCTGCAGGTTCATCCAAAAGTATTAATTTTGGTTTCGAGACTAATGCCCTTGCTATCTCAGCAAGCTTCTGAATTCCAAAAGGTTGGCCAACCATATATTTTTGTTCGTAATTAGCAATACCCAAAAAATCCATTATGTCCAGTACCATTGCTTCTTCAATTTCTCTTTGATCCTGAGAAAGCCATCGTTGTAAAGTAGCCTTAGTATCTATACGACTATGTGATCCGAGGAGAATATTGTCCAAAACAGTCATGAAGGGAATATTTTGAACATTTTGAAATGTCCTTGAAATTCCCGAATCAATAATATTATGGGGTCGTCTCTCTAAAAGGTTATTACCATTAAAATATATTTTTCCACCCTGCGGTTTGTTGAAACCATTTATACAGTTAAATAGTGTTGTTTTTCCGGATCCATTGGGACCGATCAGGGAAAATATTTCACCGTTTGCTACGGAAAAGGATACGTCATCCAGCGCAACAACGCCAGCAAACCGCATGGTTAGGTTTTCAATGATCAGATCAGCCATAAACAAAAAGGGCTCCGATAATAATCGGAGCCCTATGTATTTATTTAGCTTTATTCAAGCCAATCAGTAATTACCACCTGTTCACCATTTTGCATTTGAACAAGTTGTACTTTATCAACACCGGCATGGTCATTACGGCCATAGGTAATAGGTGGAAATGATCCAACATCCCAATTCTTAAGTGTTTCTAATCCTCTCACCAAACTCTTCCTGGTAGGATTTCTTCCTGCACGCTCTAACCCTTCCACCAAAAGTTGGGCGGTGGCAAATCCATAGTAGTGATATAACCCTATGTACGGTTCAGGTATATCATACTTTTCACATAGTTCGCGGTATAATTTTGCTCCAGGCGCATCGGAATTCCACATATGGGCCCAATATGTAGCAGTAAAACCTTCCCCAGCAGAACCAGCCAATTTACCAACACGTGCGTCCACGGTTGGACCAGTACCAAAGAAGTTTGGCTTATAATTCATAGCTTCTGCCGTTTTCATGACCGTAACTGGTTCACGAACAATTCCGGCGATTATTACATCGGTGCATCCACCCTTTAACAGGTTCATGGTTTGACCTTTAAAGTCGATAGCACCACGCTGATAGGATTCTTTTTGCACCGTAATTTCATGTTCTGATTCTGCCCTGGCAATACCTTCCAAAACATTTTCACCATAATCATCATCTTGATAAACTAAGCCAATTTTGGCATCGGAGTTTTGGTTTAATATGTAACCCACCAGAATTTCAGCCTGTCTATCATATCCTGTATCCGTATGAAAAATTAGATCCCCAGCCTGGCGGGATAGATCTGACATAGTGCCTGAATTCGTTGCCGGCGCAATAAGTGGCGTGCCTGTTTCTGATAGTATGGGACGAATTGCTTCACATGGAGATGTACCGATTATCTGATAGAGACAAAAAACCTGGTCTTTTTCAACCAATTTCTTTGTCGCAGCCACTGCCTTTTGCGGATTGTATTGGTGGTCCTCGATCAGCATTTTAATACTACGACCGTGCACACCACCTTGATCATTAATGTATTTAAAATACATATTTGAACCGCTGGGAATGACTGCACCTAGTTCCTTCATTGGACCACTAAGATCCTGTACATTTCCAATAAGTATCTCAGTATCAGTTACGCCTGGTGCTGGTGCCCGCTTGACACAGCCTACAGCCAAGAGACCGATTATAATTAGAGTACCCATTACTCTTTTCATAATAATTCCTCCTCTTTTTATTATTATGTAAAACGTTGCCTCGGATTAAAGGGAAATAACTTCCAATATATGCGCATTTTCAGCCACATACCGTATAATCCCATAGGCTGGAATATAATAAACAAAAACATAATAAGTCCGAAAATGAGTGATTGAATATCTCCTGCCTGTGTATTGAACCAAAAGTGAATTTGATCTTTAAGTAAGGGCACAAATAGATTATCCAATAGGACAATAAATAATGTCCCCAATACAGCACCATAAATGGAACTGGCACCACCCACTAATACCATGATTATAAAATATATCGATAACAAAATATCAAAATGGTCCGTTGAAATAAATGAGCTTGTGTGGGCAAATAGAACCCCAGCAAATCCAGCAAAAATACCTGAGATAAAGAAAGCCAGCATTTTGTATTTGGACAAATTGATTCCCGCGGCCTCTGCAGCTTGTTCTGAGTCACGTATAGCCATGAAGGCCCGGCCAATTTTTGATTTAGCAATTCGGCGGCCCACTATTACCGCAATTATAACAAATGTGTAAATTAAAAAGTAATTATTCCAATCAGATTTAATAGTGTATCCGAATAGCATAGGGGATGATACGTCCAATCCTCCAGAACCATGTGTCCATTCGCGAAAAGCAATAATCATTCGCTTAACAATAAATCCAAATCCCATAGTTGTGAGTCCTAAGTACATTCCTGTAATACGCAATGCAGGAAAACCAATAACAAAACCAAATAACCCAGCTATCAGCGGCGATATTATTAATGACAACGCAAATGGTACGCCAAATTGATCCACCAGTATAGCAGATGTATAGGCACCAACAGCGAGAAACCCAGCATGCCCTAGAGATACCAATCCAGTAAAACCACTTAGCAGGTCTAATCCTACATTAAGGATAATGTAAATACCAGCCATATTCAGCACGAACAGGTAATATTTATAACTGAAGGATAACCCTTTTAAGATAAAGGGTAGTAAAAACACAAATATAATTAGTACTGGGATCCAGTATAGATTTTCATCTTCGTAGCGACCCTTCATCAGACCTTTTTCACTTTCTCAACACCAAAAAGACCATTAGGCTTAATCATTAAAACAGCTATAAGTACGATCCAGGGAATAATGTCATTGATCTCTTTAATCCATTGAAAGTGAAACGACAGTGTCCCCATGCTAACTGTCTCGATTACTCCTAATATAACGCCACCAACTATGGCTCCAGGAATAGAGCCAAAACCACCTAAAACAGCTGCTGGGAATGCTTTCAACCCTAGGAATCCCATGGTTGTATCTAATAGCGCAATTCTTGGCGCTAACAGTATGCCACTGATGGTTGCAACTATAGCGGAAAAAATCCAGACTAATGCATAGACGCGCTTAATCGGGATACCCATCAACTGTGCCGCTATCGGATCTTCCGAAGTAGCCTGCATGGCTATTCCCCACCGTGTATAATGAAAAATATAGTAAAAAATGATGACCAGCCCAATAGCACTGCCAATAATAGATAGATCGAGCAATGACACAACAATATTACCGAATGTTACAGTGCTATCTCCAAATGGAGAAAAGGGCATTAGACTTATGGGGCCGGCAATTATTGCTACCACCGCGCGAATAATTATTGCCAAACTAAGCGTTGCCATAATTATGGAAAATATCGGTTGATCTTTTAGTGGCCTATTAATGATAAAATCCAATATATATCCAAATAATACAGAAAATATCATACTACCACCTAAGGCCACCAGAAATGTCCACGCGGTAGGTGTTCCCGCAGCAGATAAAAATGTAGTCACAAAGAAAAAATTCACATAGGCCCCCACCATCATAAGTTCACCCTGAGCAAAGTTGACGACTTCGGTGGCCTTGAAGATCATGGTAAAACCCAAAGCTATCAGTGCATAGATAGAACCCAATGCAATACCACTAATTATTTCTTGGGTTAATCCTGAAAAGAGATCAGTCATTTTAGTGTTGCTTTTCCTTTAAGCACCCTACCACCATTTTGATTTTTCACAATTACAGAAACATCAGGTCCTTTGGTAACACTATCAAAGACTAGCTCATCTTCTGGTAAGACGGGATTCAAAAAACGCACTTTAATAGAGCGTAATTGCGCAGGATTCCCATTATCAATAAGATGTTTAGCTGTTAATGCCATGGTACACATGCCCTGCAGTATTATTCCTGGGAGCCCATTGGCTTTGGCATAATCCTGATCAATATGAATTAGATTAAAATCCAGGCTGGCACCAGCATAATAGTAAGGCATATATTTTCCAATTATTGTATTTGATCGCTTTTTCTTAGGCATCATTCCCCTCGAAATAATAACGTATAAAGACCGGTACAAACCAATTTATTATCCTGATTACTTGAGGTGGTCTTGATCTCGAATATTCGATGGATTTTTCCGGCCTGGTTGGTTTTGGTATAATTTTTATCTATGACTGCATTTGTATGAATTATATCTCCTGCACGAACGGGCTCATGGAAATGATATTCCTGTTCGCCGTGAACTAAACGAGGTATCAGATTTGAGAATTCAGGATCGAAATAAAGATTTTCTAACGCTGGCTGACAATAAATCGCAGCAAATGTGGGGGGTGCGAATGGATGTCCACCATCAAGGGATTTTACAAATTCACGATCTGTATAATAGGGATTATTATCATCCAATACACGCACATATTCTTTGACTTTTTCATAACTGACCTCATAGTCAGATTCATATTCACGTCCTATTATATTATCGCCCGACATTTGCTAATCTAGAAATAAGGATTAATTTACAAATCTATTCTCATTAATTGAATTATCAGATGCGAAAGTTAAACAGTGGTTCTACAAGCTAATTATACTTATTTAAATGAGATAATTTCTCCGTAGCTTGAGCCATACCAACACAAGCTGCAGTGACACCCCCCTTATCATGCGAAGTAAAAGTGACAGATATTGTGCACCAGCCAACTTGGATATCTGGATGGTGATTAACTTCTTCAGCTTTTTCTGCCAACCGGTTTACAAATCCTATGCCATCCATATATGTATCAAAACTGTAGGTTTTGGTAATCACATCATCTTTAAACACCCAGCCATTTAATTCAATTAGTTCATCGTTTATTTGTTCATTACTTAAAAGACTCATATCGGTATCCTCTCCATTTTGGGTAAATTTCTCATTGCTGTTATAAGCCAGTAACAAGCAATAATAAATGCTACTCCAGTTGAAATCATCATTGCATACCAGACCCACTCAACAGGTTTATTCATTTGAAAGACAAATAATAAGGCAAGGGGCGCTGAAACGCCAAGTACACGAATGATAGTGATTACTAATACGGGTAATCCTTTACCCAAACCCTGCAGGACCCGGCCAGTTGTTATGCCCACTGCAATCAATGGGTAAACAAATGCAAATAACCTTAAAAAGGTAACAGCTACAGATATAATTATCTGATCATTAGTGAAAAAGCCAATAACATTAGGTGCGAACAAATAAAGCAGCACTGATAAAATAACGGTTATTCCAAATGCTGAGGAAATACCATATCGAACTATATAGCGCACTACATCGTATTCCTTTGCACCAAAAAACATTCCTACGAGAGTTGTAAGGGCTGCAGCAATTGAAAATATTGGTAAAAATACGAGCATATCTATTCGTCCAGCCACTTGGTATGCCGCAACAGTGTCAGCTGAAAAATGGATTAATATTTTATTAAAGACACCTTGGCCAACCGCCATTACAACCATTGATAGTGATGCTGGAAAACCTACTTTAATAATATCCTGTAAAATAAATCGTGATGGTGAAAAATCTTTTAAGCGGAATGTTATGTACGCATGTTCTTTAATAAATAACATATATATGAATACACAAAAAACTATACTCTGACTAATAACAGTCGCTAAAGCCGCTCCCTTTACACCCATTCCAAAACCGATACCACCATAATTATCTAAATTGAATATAAAGATCGGATCTAGTATAATATTTAGTATTGTACCAAGACCTGCCACCATCATTGGTAATTTCATATCACCCTCACCTGCCAATATGGAACGAAAAAATCCAGAGAATATCATAAAAGGCATACCTATACACATTACCCGAAGATAATCCCAACTGAGTAAAAGGATTTCTCCTTGGGCACCAAATGAAGATAAGATATGTTTACCAAATACTAAACCTAGCGAAGATAACAATACGCTAAAAAATAAAGCCATAGCCATAGCGTGTTCCGCACTATTATCTGCTCCAGATTTATTATCTTTACCAATAAACCTGGCAATCGATGCTGTTACGCCGGTTCCTAAACCCATTGTAAGACCCAGGACAAGAAAAAACAGGGGCATATTAAAAGCTATTCCTGCGATCGCTTCGCCACCTAAGCGACCGATGAATATCATATCTACAATGTTATACAATGTCTGTATACCCATACCAGCCATTATCGGGATGGCCAATGTCCACAGCGCTTTTGATGGATTATCTAAGAATATATTGAGGCGGGAAACTTCTTTTTGCACAGAATCCATGACCCCCAATTTAGGATTATTGTCCCAGTGATAGAGAAAAAGGATTTCGAACTAGGGAACTGGCGTGAAAGGCCAAAGTACAGGTATGAGAATCACTGCCATTACCCATAAAGTGATTGATAACGGTAGTCCCACGCGGATGTAGTCGGAAAATTTGTACCCTCCTGGGCCATAAACCATCAAATTTGTTTGATAACCAATAGGTGTAATAAAAGATGCTGATGCTGCAAAACATATTGCGAAAATAAATGGACGTGGATCTAGGCCTAGATTTGCTGAAGCTGCCAATGTGATCGGGGTCATGATGATGGCCGTAGCCGCATTTGAAGAAACTTCTGTGAGAATCATTGCAACTAAATATACCATTGCTAGAAGAAAGGTTGCTTGCTGATGGTCGGGTACAAACCGTAAAAGATTGACCATTGTATTGCCAATCATTTTTGCTGTGCCACTGGACTGAATCGCAATACCTAGCGGAATCAGGCATCCAATTAGAACTATTATTTGCCAATTAATAGAATTATATGCCTCTAGTGGTGAAATTACTCGGGCAACAAGTAAAATGGCCAAGCCAATTATTACACCTTTTAAAATGGGTACAAGAGATAACGCTGCAAAAAATACTGCCCCACTTATGACCAGGATACTCAACCACCAAAAACGGTGTTTTCGTAATGATCTTTCTACTTCTGTAAGTAAAATAAATCCACCGGAATCACGCATCTCTCTTATCTTTTCCCTTGGACCATATACAAGAAGTGTATCAAAAGTACGAAGAATAACATGGGCTATTTTCTTGCGTAGGATATCTCCTTCCCGCCTAATTGCCAGGACAAAACTACCAAAACGACGACGAAAATTTGCTGCTTTTAGTGATTGACCCACTAGGTCTGATTGGTTGGTTACCAAGCATTCCACCAAGATATTTTCCTCTTTTGTTAATTCTTCCTGGTTCAATTTTTCATCTGTAAGCAGGTATACTTGTTCAACTTCCTTCATGCTGAAAAAATTTTCTACCGAACCGCGAACCAAAAGAATATCCCCTGCTTCTAACGGTGTTTCTCTTAAATTTGTGGATAGGACCTTTTTATTCCTCTGAATACCTAATATAGTGACATCATAATTTTGGCTTATCTGGCGATCTAAGGTAGAACCACCCACCAACGGTGAATCATCGCCAATTTTTAATTCAGTTAAATAACCACCCATATGATAACTTTTTGTTAAACTCGATGTGACCGTTCTGGAAGGTAAAATACGATAGGCAATTACCACAACATAGGTAAGGCCCACCACCAAAAGGAAAATTCCATATCTTGAAAATTCAAACATACCCAATGGTGTATACGGTCCGCTATTAACAAAGATGGAATTCACCAGCAAATTTGTTGATGTTCCAATCAATGTAAGCGTACCACCCAAAATAGCAGCATAACTTAACGGCATTAATACTTTGGATGGACTGATATGGTATTTTTCAGCCATCCGAATTGTTACCGGCATGAAAATAGCAACGATGGCAGTATTGTTAACTAAAGCGGATGCTAGGGCAATGCATACCAAATAAACTGTCAGTCCAATAACAAGTGATCTGCTTACAAGCTGGTTTATTTTGATAACAAGGTATTCTAGCACTCCTGTTTTTTGCAGAGCATGACTTAATACAAAGAGTATAGCAATAGTAATTACAGCTGGATTGGAGAAACCAGAAATACTTTCACTGGGGGTAAGCTGTCCGGTAACAAGAAGCATACTAAGTACCGTTAAAGCGACTACATCCATTGGCAATGCTTCACTTACAAAAAGTATAAAGGCCAATAGAATGATAAATAATACAATAATAATATCGATACTCATGGTAATGTGACCTGGATATATTTAAACAGAAAGAATCACAAATACTATAATTCTACTTCATCAATTTGTTCAGGATCTAAAAAACTTTCTGCGTATTTCAGATATATTTTTTCCTTCACAAATACCTCGAATAATTCCGTATCGATATGGGCATCATTTTTCATGAAACCAAGTATTCGCATTGCTTGACTCAAAGTTTTACCTTTTTTATATGGTCTATCGCGGGCAGTAAGTGCTTCAAAAATATCAGCAATGGCCATGAT
>CAJWGZ010000044.1 GCA_913041075.1 uncultured Fidelibacterota bacterium
AGCTTTATTGAGCGACCTAATCGATTTGTAACAATAGTTAAAGTAGGAAATAAATCTGTTAAAAGTCATTTGCCCGACCCTGGTCGTTTGCGAGAAATACTTACACCAGGGAGAGAATTATATTTACGGAAAGCAATTGCATGCGAACATCGGGTAACAGATTATAGTACAATTCTAGCTAAATATAATGGGGAACTTGTTTCACTTGTTTCTGCATTGCCCAATCAATTTGTAAAAGAATGTATTGATTCGAGGATATTATCGTTTCTGAAGAATTTTGTATTAGTAAAACCAGAAGTTGTGCATGGTAATCATCGTTTTGACTTTTTATTGAAAGACAAATCCGGTGACCCATTTTATTTGGAAGTTAAATCAGTGACTTATGTTGAAAATGGGATTGCCGAATTTCCTGATGCAGTGACCGATAGAGGAAAACGGCATGCGCAAGCATTGCAGGCTTTGGTCGAAACTGGTTTTCAAGCAGGGATTCTTTTTGTGGTGCAGCGATCTGATGCAAATTCCTTTCAACCCATGTGGGAACGTGATCCAAAATTTGGAAAAGCATTGGTTAATGCCCATCAGGCTGGAGTACAAGTATGGTGTATAACTACGCGTATTTCTAAAACGAATATGACATATAAGGAGGAAATTCCTGTAAATTTGCAGCCAATATGAGTTGGGTACGTAATTTATTGTATCCTTTTTTCGGTGGATTAGTATCCATTATTGTTCTGCTTTTTATTGGATCCTGTGCCGTTATTAAACCGCCTAGTGGTGGACCAAAGGATATAACACCACCGTTACTAGTCTATGCAGAACCACCAAGCGGAACCTTACAATATAAAGGTGAGCAGATCCGGTTAGAATTTTCAGAGTATATAGATGAGTCCAGCATTGAAAAGGGAATTCGCGTTTTCCCAAATGTTGAAGGTGAGATATTAATAAATACCCGTGGAACAAATCTTACAGTTGATTTTCCAGATAATCTGGAAGAAGATCAGACTTATGTAATAAATCTGAGTCGCAATATTAAAGATGAACATGGCATGGAAATGGCTGAAGCAATTTTTCTAGCCTATAGTACTGGCGATAAAATTGACAACGGTGCAATCTCTGGTGTTGTGTGGAGTGAGGGACCAATGTCAGTGCACCTTTGGCGTATAATTCAGCAAGATAGTCTGGAAAATATTTTCCAGACAAGGCCAAATTATTTCACTGATGTTTCAATTAAAGGGGAGTACAATTTTCAATTCTTATCTGCAGGAAATTATTTGCTATTAGCTTTGGATAGAAGTGCGGCTGGATTTGCGCTGAATACCCGCAGAATGCAGTATGGACTTTTTTGGCAGAAAATTATTGCGCTTGACCAGGACCAATCCATCACCGATGTAAACGTGATTACGAAGAAAGAACAACCTCAGTTAAGATTAAAAAGAGGAGAATGGAATGCTAATAATTGGGGCAGAATAGTTTTCAGTCGTTCATTAAATGATTTGCAAGATAATTATTCCGTAATACTTGGATATGATGATGGAACAACTGAATCACCGGTTAGTTTTCACGATCCTATAAATCCAAATTCTTTGATTTTAATTAGGTCAGATAAATCCCCTATTTCAAATAAGATAAGGATCAAGATTGAGAATATATTTATCAATGATATTGTATTTTTGGATTCAGCATCAGTTTCTGTGGCCGTACCGCAGGATGATAAAAACTACATAGAGTTGACTGAACCTAAAAAAGCGGTAACGATTACACCAACCACTAATAAAGATACAGTATATCTGGAATTAAAATTTTCGGAACCTATACCCCAATGGGGGCTAGAGTATGAGTTGTACAAAAATGACACAATCAGCGTTAGTGAAAAAATAGTTCATATTAATCCGATGTGGGTGAACATTATACCCCGAAATAATTGGGAACCAAGAATAAATTATACCTTAAAAATATATGCAAGTGATACATTGAAAAATGTGGGAAAAACGTTGCAAGACTCCGTAATAACAGTGAATATAAAAACCACAGACTATCAGGGTTACGGAGGTCTTTATATACCGATCGCCGGGCAGATAGACTCCCTTTTAAGTGCGGTATTACATTCTATTGAAAATCCGGAACAGAAAAATCTATCTTTCGTAAATTCACAAGAACGATTAGAATTTAACCAGATTCGAGAGGGCAGATATACTTTAACTCTTTTTTCTGATAGAAATAATGACAAAACTTATACGACTGGTACAGCAAAACCTCTTACACCAGCAGAATGGTTTTATGTAATGCCAGATACAATTGAAATACGAACTAACTGGGATATTGAAATGCCTTCATTAAATATCCAGGAGTTATATTGAAAATGTACTGTGTAATTATGGCCGGTGGCAGCGGTACTAGGTTCTGGCCGTATAGCCGAAAAAGCAGACCAAAACAGATGCTCAATATTCTGAGCGAAAAATCAATGCTGCAGATGACTATAGACCGTTTGCGAAAATTACATAATGTAGAGGACATTCTAATTGTTACGCGGGCCGACTTGGCTGATAGCATTAGAAAACATGTAAGTGGTGTGCCCGCTGAAAATATTATTGTAGAGCCAGAAGGTAAAAATACGGCCCCCTGTATATGTTTGGCGGCACTACATATAGCTAAACGGAAAAAGAATAGTATTATGGGAGTTTTTCCAGCTGATCATCTTATTGTTGGATATAAAGAATTTGAGAAGGCGATAAACACTGCTTCGTTTTTGGCCAAAAAGGATAATAGTCTGGTGACCATAGGTATTCAACCAACGTTTCCATCTATTGCTTATGGTTATATACAATATAAATCTAAGAGTGAAATGGAACACATGAATGCCTACAGTGTAAAAGCATTTGCAGAGAAACCACACTTGGATCTCGCCAAGAGGTTTTTGAAAAGTAAGGATTTCCTATGGAATGGAGGCATCTTTATTTGGAGCATTGCTACTTTCATGGAAAATATCAAAAGCCACATGCCAGAATTAAACAATCAAATTAATAAAATCGGTAAACGGATTGATAAGGGTGTTAGTTTTGATGATATCTGGACTAAAATCACACCAGAATCCATTGATTACGGGCTTATGGAAAAAGCAAAGAATATTATTGTTGTCAAAGCCAAGTTTGAATGGAGTGACCTAGGTTCATGGAATATTATTCATGATATCAGTCCGAAGAACAAGGATGGGAATACAATTCGCGGAGATGCACTTATAATCGAAGGGAGAAATAACTTTGTACAATCTAATGGGCAGTTTATTGCTCTGCTTGGTCTAGATAATGTTGTAGTTATCACGACTGATGATGCTACACTCGTTGTTGCTAAGGATCGAGTTGAAGAAGTAAAAAATGTGGTAAAATATCTAAAGGATGATAAGAAAGAAAATTTATTATAGAAATGGCTTCAAGACCTGAAGAACTAATCGTTATGTTTGAAGAATTGGCGGCCAGGCTTAACATCAAACTTGTACAAGATAAAGGTGATTTTTCTGGTGGATCATGTTTGGTAAGAGAGGAAAATTTTATTGTGGTAAATAAACGAAAACCGCTGGAACAGCGCTTAAAAGTACTAGCAAGGGAATTTGGTAAAATAAACCTAGCAGATGTGTATTTAGTCCCTGCATTACGATTATATATTGAGAGTTCTCAAAGCGAATAGATTAATATTAATAATTCGTGAAATCACTTGATTTGTAAAGTCAGTTAAATTACAATTCTTACCCTTTTTTAGAACATTAATCCGAGGAAACAATGAAAGAATTTACGTCAGGAGATATACGAAATTTCGCGGTCGTAGGACATGGCGCAGCTGGTAAGACAGTACTTTGTGAAGCAATGCTTTCCTGCGCTGGAGAGATCAACCGTATGGGATCAATTGAGGACCAAAATACTATATCAGATTATCATCATGATGAACATGAACGACAAATATCAATTCATTCATCACCGCTACATTTAGAGTGGATGGATAAGAAGTTCAACATTATTGATACACCTGGCTATTTAGACTTCATCGGTGAAGCAATTAGTTCGCTTGCTGTGGTAGATATGGCTGTCGTTCTACTGCATGCCGCGAATGGTGTTGAAGTAGGATCAGAACAAGTGTGGTCGTATGCCACAAAAAATAATATTCCAAAGGTTTTGGTCGTTAATGGCTTGGATCGGGAACACTCAAAATTTGATGAAATTGTCCAACAGACAAAAGATCATTTTGGGAAAAATGTATTTCCTATGCAGTTGCCTGTAAATGCTGGTCCTGGATTCAATCAAATAGTAGATGTATTACGGAGCGAATTAATAACCTACCAGACGGACGGTAGCGGGAAATACACGGAATCTGATTTGCCTGAAAAATGGCAGAATCGTGTAGAGGAACTGCATCAAGAATTGATCGAATATGTTGCTGAATCGGATGACACTCTTCTGGAGAAGTTTTTTGAACAAGGAAATCTATCGGAAGAAGAAATGCGCAGCGGAATTCACCAAGCTATTCAGAATCAAAGTTTCATACCATTATTTTGCACTTCGGCTGCTGTCAATGTAGGTGTCTCTAGATTGATGACATTCATATCTAAATACGGTTCTTCACCAGTTGATCGAGGAACTGTAGTTGCGAAAGAATCTAATTCCGATGAAGAAATATCGGTCGCGTTAGATGGTAAAGAACCAGTAGTATATGTCTTTAAAACCATCAGTGAAGCGCACGTCGGTGATTTATCTTTTTTCCGTGTTTATTCTGGCAGTGTTTTTGCGGGGATGGATATACTGAATACATCCAGGAGCAAATCGGAACGTTTTGGCCAGATGTTTTTGCTGAACGGAAAGAATCGTATAAATGTTAATAACTTGAATGCTGGTGATATTGGGGCCGTTGTAAAATTAAAACACACGCATACTGGCAATACACTTTCATCCCAGAAATTTCGAGTGGTAATGGATGGGGTAGCATTGCCAAAGTCTAATATTCATATGGGCATTACCCCAAAGGCCAAAGGTGATGAAGAGAAATTAGCTGTTGGTCTCTCTACCCTTCACGAAGAAGATCCTACTTTTGTTTATCACTTTGATTCCGAATTGCATCAAACGGTTATATCGGGGCAAGGAGAACTACATTTGCAAGTTTCCATCCAGCGACTACAGCGTAGGTTTAACCTTAATGTAAATACATTTAAACCGCGCATTCCATTTAGAGAAACAATCAGAGGAAAAGGTGTATCAAAGTATCGACATAAGAAACAATCTGGAGGCGCAGGACAATTTGCAGAAGTTTGGATGCGAATTGAACCCAAAGAACGGGGCGAAGGAGTAGAATTCATTTCATCCCTTGCTGGGCAGAATGTGGATCGTGTATTTGTTCCTTCTGTGGAAAAAGGAGTAAATGCTGCTTGCGTTGATGGTATTCTAGCTGGTTACCGAGTCGTGGATTTAAAAGTAGAATTTTATGATGGTAAACAGCATCCAGTTGACTCTAAGGACATTGCCTTTCAAATTGCTGGAAAAGGAGCCTTTAAAGAAGCTTTCAACGGTGCACAACCATGCCTTCTTGAACCAATTATGGATGTAGAGGTACGTATACCTGAAAATTTCATGGGCGATGTCATGGGAGATGTATCCAGCCGTAGAGGGAAAATTATGGGTATGGACACGGAAGGAAGTTTCCAAGTTATAAAGGCTCAAATACCGCAATCAGAATTATATCATTATTCCACAACAATTCGCTCATTGACTGGTGGACGAGGCATCCACTCTGAAAGCTTTAGTCATTATGAATACCTACCCCAAGAACTGCAGAAACGATTTATTGCAAAGTCTCAATCCGATAATGATGAAGATTAATGATGGATCGTCTTTGGGCACCATGGCGAATGGAATATATCAGAGGGGATAAGGAAAAAGGTTGTATTTTTTGTAAAAAACCAAAAGGTGAGGATGACAGAGAATCATTGATTCTTGCCAGAGGGGATCAATCATTTGTCCTAATGAATTTATTTCCCTATAATAATGCTCATTTGATGATAGCTCCCTATAAACATGTGGGAACCACAAACGATCTTGAGCAAAGATCACTAAATGAAATAATGTGGTTTGCAGATAGATCCATGACCATCATGAAAAAAAATATTAATGCTGAAGGATTCAATTTTGGCTCCAATATCGGTGTCGCTGGTGGTGCAGGTATTGTTGATCATATTCATTTTCATGTAGTACCTCGGTGGAAAGGAGATACAAACTTTATGCCTGTAGTTGGTAAGACGAAAGTGCAGGTACAGGGTTTACAGGAAACCTACGATGAGTTGAAACCGCCCTTTGATCTGCTCATGAAAAATAGATAATGGAGTATTTTTCTCATTCTTGGTTACCATACATATACCTATATGGTATAGGCGGAATATTCTTTTTTTCTGGTGTTTATATTGTTTGGCGTACTGGTGCAATTGATTTAAAAAAACCCCATCATCGTATATGGATGAAAATTTTCTTTTTTGGCTATGCCTGGTTTATGGCAATTCATGGTTTATTAACAATCTTTGCTTTGCGGTAGACTATGGAAACTTTCCATAATATTGGCACTTCTACAGACTGGATCGTAATGGTCGTTTATTTTTTGACTATCATGCTGTTCGGTACATATTTTGGCCGGTATACAAAGGATACGTCTGATTTCTTTTTTGGCGGTCGGCGGTTTAGCTGGTGGCTTATCACTATGTCGATAGTAGCCACTGGTGTAGGCAGTCATAGTTTTGTAAAATATTCAGCCAAAGGGTTTGAACATGGTTTCAGTTCATCTATGACGTATCTGAACGATTGGTTTTTCGTTCCTTTTTTCATGTTTGGCTGGTTACCGATCATTGTCTATTCCAAAGTGCGCTCAATTCCTGAATATTTTGAAAAAAGATTTAATCCATCAGCAAGATTTCTAGCTACTGTACTGCTCCTACTCTATATGATTGGGTATATTGGCATTGGCTTTTTAACACTGGGTAAAGCAGTTATTCCGATGCTGCCAGAGGCATTTTATATTTTTGGAACTACCCTGGATGTTACACTGATGCGCGCTATTGTTGTGATAGCTATTATTACAGGTGTGTACATCACATTTGGGGGTCAAACTGCAGTCATATTTACAGATCTTCTGCAGGGATTTATTCTGATATTTGCAGGTTTTATGTTATTCGCTATTGGTATCGCCTATGTAGGGGGTGGTCAGGCATTTTGGGATCTTTTACCTACTACATGGAAGTTCCCCCTCGCGAATTTTAATGAGCCCTCCAGTTTTAATTTTGTCGGAATATTCTGGCAAGATGCTGTAGCGGGCTCAGTTGGGTTTCTTTTTATGAATCAAGGTTTACTGATGAGATTTATGGCCTGCAAAAGTGTGAACGAAGGCCGCAAAGCAGCAGCTATGAATATTTTATTTGTATTACCGTTATCGGCTATTGTGGTAGGAAGCGCCGGTTGGTTAGGGAAGGCAATATCTGCTCTGAGTCCCGATATTATAAGTCCCAACACTAGTCCTGATGAAATCTTTGTTGTTGTGGCTAGTATTGTTACGAGGCCGGGTGTATTTGGTTTTGTTATGGCGGCACTTACAGCAGCATTGATGTCTACAGTGGACACACTAATCAATGCCACCGCAGCTATATTTGTAAATGATGTCTATCGTCCATTAATGAAATATTTTCAAAAAAGTCATGATGACAAAAAAGCAAGAGACAAAGCTGAACTTTTTGCTGCTAGGTTGACATCGATTGCTATTACTGCAACAGGTGTGTTATCTGTATTAGCTTTTGTACAATTTCCTACTGTCTATGAGGCACATGGGTATTTTCATTCAACTCTCACACCACCATTGGTTGTGGCGATATTTATGGGTGTGTTCTGGAAGAGATTTTCACCAGCAGGTGTTATCACCACATTTTTGGGAGGGGTGGCACTTATGATTTTAGGGGCTAGGTATCCAGAGATATTTATTGCCCCATTTGATCATGGTATTGAAATGAACCCCAATCGTCCCTATTCTTATATTCGGGCTTTATATAATCTGGTTGTATGTATAGGTGTTGGTTTCTTTGTAACCTACACATCCAATATGCAAAACCGGTTTATTACTTGGGTAAGAAATGCCAATAATGGACAACTGATTATGATACTGATAACTATATTTGCTACACTCGCATTTTTCCTGCTGGTTTTTGGTATAACTACGTTTGAATTATTCTACCCTGTTATCGTTATCTTGTTTGTACCATTGATTGTTACCTATTTTGGACATTATGATGAAGAATTAGGTACAAATGGTCTTACTGTTTGGTCTATTGCTGCTGCAAAGGCAGCATTTAAAGGTTCAACTCCGAATGAACTAGTAGGAGAAAAAGTAGAAGTACATTTTAAACTACTGGACAATGATATTGATAAAGTATTGTTTTCTAAAAATGATCTTTCGCAAATGAGAGCTAAAGTTGGTGATCTTGTGTACCTATCAGATAAACGAAAATGGTTGGGAGGCTTAAAGTCCATCCATTCAGAATACGGTGAACCACATGATGAGGAAGGTATTGTATATATAAACAGGGATCACGTGGATCATGGTCTTTTTGATGAAGGAAGATCTTTAATTGCCGAAAAGGAAATGTAGCAATTTGAACGAAGTTTAAATTAGTCTAAATTTGCCGCGCTTATTTTGATAAATCACCCATTCCGGAGTAGCTCAGTTGGTAGAGCGAGTGGCTGTTAACCACCAGGTCGGGGGTT
>CAJWGZ010000045.1 GCA_913041075.1 uncultured Fidelibacterota bacterium
GTGGATGGGGTACGCCTAAAATATAGGAAGTGGCAATGAACTCACCGCAATCCCAGTAGGAAACAGTTGGCGCCATAGTCAAATAATATACAATGAATGAAACAGCCAACACGAGTGCTGCAAAAGCTTGATTTAGACGAATATGCTCAGGCTGATTCAATCTTCTTTATCCTTTGTTTCATCTTCCGTTTTACCATCTGTTTTATCTGTTTCAGGTTCTAAATCATTTTCATCCTTAGATTCTTCTTCAACGGATTCAGAATTGTCAGGTTCTTCAGGTTTATTATTTTCTTCTACAAAATTCATTTTCAATTCACGAATAACATGACCCAAATATTTGTCTTCCTCTTCAGACATATTGCCAGTCATACGCTTGAAAAGCATATCAAGCATATCAATTTGGACTGAAGCCTGTTCCACATTTTTTTCCAGCTTGTCATTCATAGGGTTTTTTATCTTACCAAGATAAACCCAAGCGCTATGTACCAGCGAAGAGATGAGTTGATCAAACAATTGTTGTTCGGTTAATTTACTTTCTAAAGTCATAATGTTGCTTACCTAACGAAATAATTTAAATGATGTTTCGAACTAATAAAGTCAGCGAATTTATAGTTATTGCCGCAAAAGATGAATGATTGATTCTATTTCATTATATAGATCAATGAACTGCACTTCTCCCTGTTAAACATTGCTGACAACCAAGAAATAAATCCATTTAATACACCTGAAATAAAAGATTTACCCATATGCTGGGCGCTTAATATAGATACATAAAAGGAATCAAAGTTCATTCTATGCATTGATTGTATCGAAAAGCCGCAGGAAGAAGCGATCTTTTCCATGGATTCTGTTGTAAAGTGGTACAGATGACGTGGCGTATCATAG
Source organism: uncultured Fidelibacterota bacterium (assembly GCA_913041075.1). Lineage (GTDB taxonomy): Bacteria > Fidelibacterota > Marinisomatia > Marinisomatales > TCS55. The sequence goes on from CAJWGZ010000045.1 coordinate 886, forward strand.
GCAGCCCAACCAGACCCATATCTTTTTGCATCAGTTGAATTGTAATTAGGTAATGCCACAACTAATACGCCCTCTGGATTTAAGTGTGTCCGTATCTTATCGAGATAAACCCATGGCTCATGGATATGTTCTAGACTATGCCAACAGGTCACAACATCATATTTTTCATCAGAGCTCAACCAATCAAGTGGACTTTTTACATCTAGATTAAATGTATTGCTGACTAATTTCCTGGCTTTCTCTGAAGCATCGACACCTTGCACAATCCAACCCGTTTTTTTCATTGCCTGTAAGAAATGACCTGCACCACATCCAATATCAAGCAATTTCCCAGACCTATTACCTGAAGACTTTTCTATTAATTTCCTCTTTTTACCTAACATGTACGAGCGCACAAATTTATAAATGACCTCAAATAATCCTTTTGTTTCGTCAGCGTGAGAAATGTAGTCTTCGGAATTATAGTAATTGCCTATTGTATCTACGCTGGGGAAGGGGCTGGTGATTCGCAGTGTACAAGACAAGCATTCAACAATATCAAATGTTTCTCCACTAATCAAATAATCTTTAGATGAAAAAATTTTTACCAGTTCATTTTTACAAAGAGGACAATGAGTCTGTTTGTTCATCAGGTAATATTAACAGTATCTATATATTGAGCATATTCTTTCAATAATCTCTCTTTCATTAAAAAATGTTTTTCCAATAATGGATCCAATTTTACGATTTTCTTTGCAGCTTTACGTGCCCTTCTTATTATGGGTCCATCGTTAACCAAATCCGCGATTTTATACCTGAAAAACCCACTCTGTTCAGTGCTAAAGAACTTTCCAGGACCACGCATTTTCAAATCTTCATCAGCAATGATGAAACCATCATTGGTATTTTCCATAATAGTCAACCGACTGCGAGACATAGGGGTAACATTTCTTTCCACTAAAATGCAATAACTCTTGGCACTACCTCGACCAACCCGCCCACGAAGTTGATGGAGCTGTGTCAATCCAAAACGTTCTGCATGTTCAACAAGCATTACAGATGCATTAGGAACGTCAATCCCAACCTCAATTACTGTAGTAGCAACCAAAATATTAATCTCATTTTTTGCAAAGCTCTCCATGATACCATCTTTATCAGCTTTTTTTATACGTCCGTGAATAAGTCCTACATTCAAACTATTAAATTGTTTTTCCAATTTTTCGAACCCCTCAGTAGCTGCGGCAAGATCAGATTTTTCAGTCTCTTTAACCAAAGGATACACAACCATACATTGCCGACCTGCGGCTATCTCATCAACAATAAACTTATATACCTTTACCATACGATTTTCATTAACAACTTTGGTAGTGACAGCCATGCGATTCTTTGGCATTTCATCAATGATAGATAAATCCATATCACCATGATAAGTAATCGCCATCGTTCTGGGGATAGGCGTAGCGGTCATGGCCAGTAAATGTGGATGCAATCCTTTTTCGAGTAGATCTCTGCGTTGAACTACACCAAAGCGGTGTTGTTCATCTACAACTATGAAGCCTAAGTTATTAAACTTAACATCTTTCTGGATCAATGCATGGGTTCCCACTACTACATTGATCATTCCATTTTCAATTGCTGATAATATTTGCTTTCTATCAGCGGTTTTTTGTTTACCAACTAATAAAGCGCAATTGATATGTACCTTATTTAATTGTTTCGTAAATGATTTATAATGCTGATGCGCTAATATTTCAGTGGGCGCCATTATTGCTACCTGAACACCATTGGTGACAGCAGTTACTGCAGAAATTACGGCAACGATTGTCTTTCCTGATCCAACATCGCCCTGAAGAAGACGGTTCATTGAATTATGCTTAGCCATATCATTCGTTATTTCCTGGATGACTCTTTTTTGTGCACCAGTTAATTCAAATCCTAATTCATCAATGATCATATTTACTTGTGGACCAGACTCCGTGAGAGATTTTGTACTGATTTTCTTAGAATATGATTTACGTAAAAACATCAATAATTGTAGAAAAAAATGCTCATCAAACTTGAGTCTTTGAATGGAAGCTTTTAAATCCCTGTTTGATTTAGGAAAATGAATGCCGTTGAGTGCTTTGCGCAACGAAATCAATCCTTCTTCTTTTGTTATACTTTCATCTAAATGATCAGTTACAGATAAAATAAATGAATCAATACTGTTAATTATTCGCCTAAAACTACGGTGTTCCAATTTCGCTCTTTTAAGTTCAGCAGAAAGAGGATATAAAGCAATAATCGCTCCGGTATTTAAAGGATCAGCATCTGAGTCAAGTTTATCATAATCTGGGTGAACAATTTGTAAACCATTGTAAAACTCAATTTTTCCATGGACGGCTAAGCGGTCACCTTTTTTAATTGAATTCTTAATATATTTTACACCATTGAACCATACTAAAGTGGTTAGTCCCGTTCCATCTGAAAGCACTGCCTGAAATAATTCCCCTTTGCGGGTTCTTCTTTCTCCACAAACTTCCACATTACCGATAATAGTAACCTCATCATTTATTTGGATATCTTTTATTGATTTTACTGTTGAACGATCCAAATAGCGGCGCGGATAATAATGCAGCAGGTCATTTACAGTATGAATAGAGGCGTTATTTAAAGCTTCTGCTCTTTTGGGGCCAACGCTTTTAATGTACTGTATAGGAGTATTTAAATCAGAATTATATTCTGACACAAAGAATCAATTCCATTCCTTGCGATAGGTATAGGTTATCGTTTTTTCCTTACCAGCATTTAAGGAAAACGGGATATGAATGGTTGAAGCATCTCTTTTAATATAATTATCAGACGCTTCTTTTATGACCCAATCACCTCTAATCTGTTCTTCTAACCTTACAGTTATTTTCTCATCTCTTTTATTCTTAATTAATATTTCAATAGACGCTTCTTCACTTTTCCGCTGTCGCTCAAAATTCAAAACTTTGCGCTTGCCAATCACATCAAAGGATCGACCAGCTGTGATGGTTGCGGTTTCACCCTTTGGTGTCTGTTTAACTTGGTCTTCACCAGTAAATTCCAGACCACCTTCAGTGGATTGATATAATTCGATTCGGCCCTGTGGAAGGGGTATGTTAAGGTTATTATCGATGGTATTTTTCACTTGGTATTCAATTTCCAATGGTTCTTCTTTCTGGCTCCGCTCGGCGTTCTTGAACACATAAGATTTTGAATAATCAATTAATTTGGGCGCATAAAGAGGAACAGTGATATGCTCATTTTTCCCGAAATCCATTCGATCAGGGATATCGTATATATAGTAGTCACCTAACCTGGATTCATCTGCTAACTGCATACTAGGTTCAGCTGTCATAGCAGCTGAAGAAAATTTTCTATTTCCTCTAAACTGTGGCTTTATTTGTTTACCAACTGATCCTTCAACAAGTTTGAGTTTTAAACCATTAAAATTTATACTACTGTTATTAGATATATATGCTTCTGTAATCAACGTAGCAGGACCATAATCCGACACCACCATCCGGTACACTGCATCCCAGTCGAAACCTCTAGACATATAAACTAGATCTCCAGTTACATGATAATCATTTGAACTGATTTTCCACCGTAGTGAGGGTCGAAATTTTGGATTCTCTACAACTTTGCGCAACGTCACCTTCTTTACCTGTTCTTTTTTTAAAAAAATCACATCACGACGAGTCTGAATGGTGTAGCCGTCTGGGGAAATGGCAATTAACGTACCATATTCATCTTCATCATCAATGGTCGTGATAGTCGCATAATCACCCAGTGATTCTTTAATTAAGATACTTTCCGAGAATAAGTTGCCGTCCAATTTCTGATTAATGACTTGCCCACTTTGAAGATTAAGGTAAGGACTACTTTCCTTAATCCCTTCAGGTAACACAGAATATTCTACTTCTTCTGGGGTGTTCCTGATAGACCAATCAACAGGCTGTTTAACTAATGCATAACCATTTTTATATATTGTCATGGTCGCATTTTCAGACTGCCCAAAGGCGAGTGAAATAATTAATATTGAAAGCAGAGAAATTTTCATTGGATCATTTCAAGATTAGATAACATTTTATTCAATTCTTCAGACATTTCTGCCCTTTTTTCTTTTTCCCGTTTTACAACGTTCTCAGGAGCTCGATTCAGAAAATCTTTATTATTCAATTTCTGACTTAAAACTTCCAAATGAGATTCAATTTCATCAATACGTTTTTGCAGTCGATTCCGTTCCAAATCAAAATCAATAAGTTCTTCTAAAGGGATAAATATTTCCATTCCATCAACTACGGAAGTTGCCGAGTTCGGTGGCTTGTTACCGCCTTCAGATGATGTGATCTTCTCTATCCTTGCTAATGAACGAATGATTGTACTGTATGAATTTAAGATTGATTTTTGTTTTGGATTACAATGAACAATCATATCCGCGTATTTACCAGGAGGAACGTTCATTTGCGCACGAATTGTTCTTACAGAGGATATCACTCCTTTTAATAATTCCATTTGCGGATTAACTGTTTCATCAATCCAGTCTTCATCAACTATTGGCCAAGCAGAAATAATAGCATCAACATCATTTTTATTTTTGATCTGGGACCAGATCTCCTCTGTCACGAACGGAGCATATGGGTGTAGCAGTAAAATAATTTTACGCAAGACATGCACAGTTACTGCTCTTGCCGCATCAGCACTGGATTTATCACCATTACTAAAATGTGTTTTTGCTATTTCAATATACCAATCACAATAATCACTCCACGTAAATTCATAAATTGCTTTCGCTGCTTCGTTAAATTGAAAACGGTTCAAATTTTTATCTACACGTTTTATCGTTCGTTGCAAACGACTTAAGATCCAAAGTTCGGGTAGATTCAGATCTTTTTTTGATAAATCCAGTACAGGTATTTCATCACCCACATTCATCAATACAAACCTAGAAGCATTCCATAATTTATTTATGAAGTTTCGGCCTACTTCAAGCCGCTTGGATGAGAACAATACATCCAATCCTTGTGGGGCCATAAGCATAGTGCCAAAACGTACAGCATCAGTGCCATACTTTTCAAATAGATCAAATGGATCCGGAGAATTCCCCAATGACTTACTAAATTTTTTACCGTTTTCATCGCGGAGAATACTAGTGAAATACACATCTTTAAAAGGCACATTATCCATGAATTCGTACCCAGATATTATCATCCGTGCTACCCAAAAGAATATGATGTCTGGGCCTGTTACCAATGACGCGGTTGGATAGAAATAATCTAAGTCATGATCTTTTTCCGGCCATTGATGTACTGCAAAGGGCCACAGCCAAGATGAAGCCCAAGTATCCAAGACATCCTTATCCTGCGTCCAATTATTTTTGTCTTCAGGTCCATCTAATGAAACATGAATCTTTTTTGGATCTTCATTGTGATACCACACAGGTATTCGATGTCCCCACCATAATTGTCGACTGATACACCAATCCTTTATATTTTCCATCCAGTGATTATAGGTCTTTACCCAATGCGTGGGATGAAAGTTTATCAGGCCTTTATTTACAGCGTCCAATGCTGGTTTGGATAATTCTGTCATTTTCAAAAACCATTGATCAGACATATAATATTCTATGGGAACACTGCCACGCTCTGAAAACCCAACCTTATGAATATATTCCTCTGTTTTCTCTAACAGTCCTGCAGCCTCAAAATCATTGACTACTGCTTTACGCGCATCCTCCCGACTCATGCCCCTGTATTTCCCCGGTACGTTAGAGTTTAAGGAAGCATCAGCATTCATAATATTGATAAACGCAAGATTATGGCGTTCGCCAATAGCGAAATCATTGGGGTCATGGGCCGGAGTGACTTTTACACAGCCGGTTCCAAATTCCGGATCCACAAATTCATCAGCAATAATTGGTATTTCCCTATCGACTAGTGGCAGTGATACTGATTCCCCAAGAAAATGTTTATAGCGCTTATCCTTTGGATGAATTGCTACAGCAGTATCACCTAACATTGTTTCTGGACGTGTCGTAGCTACAACTAAAAATTCATCAGAACTTGTTATCGGATAGCGAAAATACCATAAGTTTCCATTGACCTCCTGGTGAGTTACTTCTTCATCGCTTATAGCTGATTTCGAAACAGGGCACCAATTGACAAGTCTATGCCCTTTGTAGATAAGCCCTTTTTCATAGAGTTTAACAAAAGCTTCTAATACAGCACGGGTATAACCATCATCCATGGTAAACCTCTCCCGTTCCCAATCACAAGAACAACCGAGTTTTTTCAATTGCTGTATAATCATGTCGCCATATTTTTCTTTCCATTGCCAGGCATGGTCTACAAACTCTTTCCGCGACAGAGAATCTTTTTTTATTCCTTGATCCATTAACATGTCAACTACTTTTGTTTCCGTCGCAATCGAAGCATGATCAGTGCCAGGAATCCAGCAAGCTTGTTTTCCTTCCATTCTTGCTTTCCTAATAAGTATGTCCTGAATTGTATTATTTAATACATGCCCCATTGTAAGCATGCCAGTAATGTTAGGCGGTGGTATTACTACTGTGTAAGGTCTTTTTTGGGGATCTGGTTCAACGTGGAAATAATTTTGGTCTAACCAGTGTTGATACCATTTATCTTCGACCCGATTTGGGTCATAAACTTTTTCTAACTGGGGTTGGGCCATTCGCCGTAATCATCCAGTGAATATTTTTTAATTATCTTTCTAATACGAGACTAAATGCGGTGGTTAACTTTAATACATTTTGATTAGTCTCAACCAATCTCTTGCAAAGAATCTTAGCTAAATTTTTCATCACCTTATAGCCTATATCTGGATATTCATCACAGATTGTCAACAGGTCATCAGACATAAGTTGGGCCAATTTACATTCTGTAATTGCTTTCACACTGGCACTACGAAGGTCTTCTTTGTCAAATAGAGACATCTCGCCAAAAAGTGGCTTCACATCTGCTGAAAGGTTAATAATCGCTTTTTCACGATTATCAAGACCACCCTTGTGCATTGAAAGGGTCAGTGCCTGGTTTATTCTTACTTGCCCTTCCAACAGCAGGTAAATAGAATCACCAATATCTCCTTCTACTATAAAATTTTGTCCCTCAGGCACGTTTATATTTTTCATTTTTTTCTGAAACAGTATTATTTCATTCTCATCTAGGTTCCTAAATATCTGAAATTGCTTTAATTCATTAATATCCATAACTACCTCAAGGAATTACGATGGCACGCTGGCCTGCTTCGATTTTGAAACTGCTTTTGGGGTTGATTATTGTTGTAACTTTACTCTCTTCCAGCAAAGAGATCCCTCCCTCATTTAACTTTCGCTCAATGAATGCATCTAGCGCTGAAGTATCTGCAGATAGAACCTCTCCAATGCCCAAATTTTCCTCTTCCGAAAAAAGACCGATAAGAATCCAAGCGCTGGTTGACCGAAAATAGCTAAATAAGTCATCAAATGTTCTTCCAACAAACTGGTTGGGAATATCAACGCGTCTCAATCTGGCGTCTGAACTTGCATTAAGTAATGTTTTAGTGGTTTGGGGTATACCGGGATCCATAACATGAGAAGCCAGCATATAAGCACCAAAATCGTCACTAAGAACTACTTCATCAACATTCGCACGTCTTATGTGAGTTAGATTTTCACGTTGCATGA
>CAJWGZ010000046.1 GCA_913041075.1 uncultured Fidelibacterota bacterium
CGAGCCTGCGACCGGACTTGAACCGGTGACCTCTTCCTTACCAAGGAAGTGCTCTACCGACTGAGCTACGCAGGCGTTCACTGGAGCGGGTGATGAGAATCGAACTCACGTAACCAGCTTGGAAGGCTGGTGTTCTACCATTGAACTACACCCGCGTAACGTGGGGAGAGAAGGATTCGAACCTCCGTAGGCGTACGCCGGCAGATTTACAGTCTGCTGCCATTGACCGCTCGGCCATCTCCCCAACAGACTTCTTCAATTTTAAAAGAGCACTTTTTGTAGAGCCGGCGAAGGGACTCGAACCCCCGACCATCTGATTACAAATCAGACGCTCTACCAGCTGAGCTACACCGGCAAAAAAGGTTCAAATTTGTAAAATCTCGTATCACCCGCTTATTACTAAAAACGCATCGTCATTAACTACGATGCGAGAACAGCCGCGAAATTTATATATAACATATTTAACAACAAAACATTTATAGACATGAGATGGTATTTTATTTTATAGTTAAAACTGTAGGAAAATACTTATAATCATTTATTAATTGGATTAACAAGGCTATTTCTTTGGCTTTACCTTAGGCCCGCTAGGACTGTCTTCAACTAGCCATCCTTCCTTATGCAGTAGATTTCGTATTTTATCAGCTGTTTTCCAATCTTGTTTTAAACGAGCTTTTTCACGTTTATCTATCAAATCGTACAATTCCTGAGGAACGATTTCTTCCTCAGGGATTATGGCAAAAAGATCATCAAATTTTCCAATAAATTCAAGCCCACCATTAATTTGACTGAGCATAAGCTCTCCCTTATCTAGAAGGTTATTCATTGATCTTATCCAGCCAAAAAATATAGCAAATGCTTTTGGTGTATCTAAATCATCATCAAGAGCTGCGACAAATTCTTCAAATTCATCAGGCATTGGACTCTCTGTTTGAGCACTGTCCTTTAATTCAAATAATCGCTGTTGAATATCTGTAATTCGCTGTATGGCTGTTCTAGCTTCTTGGTTTTGGTTCAACGAAAAATTCAACTTTGATCGATAGTGTGCACTCAGTAAAGTAAACCGTATTTCTTCCGCCGTAAAACCTTCGGATATTAAATCCGATATTTTATGAAAATTTCCGAGTGTTTTACTCATTTTATCACCTTGAATATGCAGATACTCTGAATGCATCCAGTAGTTCACAAATAGTCCTTTTGTTGCAGAAACTGATTGGGCTAATTCATTCTCATGATGGGGAAAAATGTTATCCACGCCGCCGCAATGAATATCAAAATGATTCCCTAAGTATTTTATTGACATCGCTGAACATTCAATGTGCCACCCGGGACGACCACGCCCCCAAGGCGATTCCCAAAAAACTTTTCCATCTTCATCGTCCCAGGCTTTCCATAAGGCAAAATCTTGGGGATTATCTTTAGAATATTCATCATTAATAATTCTCTCGGTGGAACGCTGTTTAGTTAAATCAATTTTTGTAAGCTGACCATAGGAGTCATATGAATCCAAACGAAAATATACCGAATGATCTTTCGTCTCATAAGCATACCCACTTTCTTCAAGCGTTTGAATCATTTGTATCATTTCAGCAATATGATCAGTTGCTCGAGGATATTTGTCAGCAGGAAGAATTTTTAGTGATTTAATATCGTTCATAAATTCTTTCGTGTATCGTAACGTTAATTCATTAATCGTCATTCCTTCTTTATTTGCACGTTTTATAGTTTTATCATCTACATCCGTTATATTCATAACGTGATATACTTTATAGCCTTTAAATATCAGAAATCGTTTCAATAGATCTTCAAAAAGAAAGGTCCGAAAATTGCCAATATGTGCCGTATCGTATACGGTGGGACCACAGGTATAAAGTTTTACCGTACCGGGCGTAATCGGTTCAAATTCGACTTTTTTACGGTTTATTGTGTTGTAGAATCGGATTGACATGCTTTTTCTTTGGTTTTAGATATCCAGGGTGAATTTGAACAGCTATGGCCTGCTGAATTGCCGCAACTTTTAAAACTAATTTATTTTCATTTTTTATCTTTACAACGATACCCTCCATGCCCTTCAATGGGCCATCTACAACTTTTACTTCATCGCCTTTAACAAAGTATTCAACCTGTTCAACCGTAAAGCCTCCATCGATCATACTTTTTATATTTTGTATTATTCCATCGGGTATGGTAGAAATATTACCCTGAAACTTGATAATATGATGTACACCCATTGTCTGTAGAATATATAAACTATTCTTCAATTCAATTTTTACAAACACATAACTGCGAAATAACGGGAATTCCACCCACCGTTTTCTATCGCTCCACTGCCGTCTTTCTTTAAGTATCGGGCAATAGGCCTCAATATTTTTCTTTTCTAATTCCTGGATCACTACTTTTTCGTGACGAGATTTCGTGTAAACTGCAATCCATTTTTCCATCATTCACTCCATGCTTGAAGAACTATACGGTCAATTAATTCATTGAAAGAAAATCCTGCTGCTTTTGCAGCCATAGGAGCCAAACTAGTATCCGTCATACCTGGCAATGTATTCATTTCTAAGAACCATAAATTATCTTCATGATCCAGCCGAAAATCAGCTCGAGAATAATGTCTGCATTTCAACACATCAAATAGTCTTTCTGTTATTTCCTGGACTCTTTTCGTTAGATCTAGGTCAATATCTGCCGGACATACGTACTTACTCATACCTGATGTATATTTGCATTCATAATCATAAAGTTCATGAGAAGGAATAATCTCACATACTGGCAAAGCCTTGCCCCCTATCAATGTAACTGTTAATTCCCTACCCTCGATAAATTGTTCTACCATTACACTAGAACTGTAATTATAAGCTAAATTTAATGCTGGACCAAGTTCAGATTCATCATGTACGATTGTTAAGCCCACAGTACTTCCTTGATCGTTTGGTTTAATAACTAGTGGAAATTCAGAATTATCCTCATTAAGAGTTTGACCCCTCGTAACAATTTCCCAGTTAGGTGTATTCACTTTGCTATCTCTAGCAATAATTTTACTAATATTCTTATCCATACATATTGCAGAAGATAATGGATCTGATCCAGTGTATTTTACGCCTAAGGATTCCAAAAATCCTTGGATCGTTCCATTTTCACCAATGCTACCATGCAGGCCCAAAAATACTAAGTCGACAGAATGCAAATCAGAAATAATATCACCCAGTTTATTTTCCATGGTAATACTCAAAACATTATAACCGATAGCTTCAAGCGCTAACTGTATTGCTTTACCGGATTGTAGGGAAATTTCCCTTTCCTCTCCTGGGCCACCCATTAAGACCGCTATTTTATTTGGTTTTGTCATTCCAATATCCAATCTGCCGCACCCTGTAAATCATTAACTGCTACAGTTGGTTCAACATCTGGACTATCTTTGATAGTATCCTTACCACGCCCTGATAACACTAATACCGTATCCATGTCAAGATTATTGCCAGACTTAATATCATGCACAGAGTCCCCGATCATCAACGATTCACTCAAATTAATAGAATGGTCATTTGCCGCCTCTAAAAACATGCCAGAACCAGGTTTTCGTCGATTTGATGCGTTCTCTGGGTGGTCGGTACAAATATATATATCAAGCAATGGAATTGAATATTTGAAAAATTCGTTTTTTATGTAATCATGAATTTTATTTAAATCATCTTGGTCAATTAGACCACGTGATACACCTGACTGGTTTGTGACAATACAAAACCTGTTCCCAGAATGTGCTAATCGCTGTAAAGCAGGAATAGTAAAATCATAGAACTCAAATTGATCTAAAGAAGATATGTATCCAGGATCTGGGTTTAATGTGCCGTCCCGATCGAGAAAAATTGTATTATATTTCCTCATTTTGTGATAATTCTTGATCTTTAATATCCTTAAAATTCACTGAACTATTTAGAAAATACCCTGCACCAATAATCACTATTGGAATAGTACCTACGGCATGAAGTATTATGGCTGCGGCTTGTGCATCTATCCTACCCACATCAAATAAATTCGTAAGTATATATACAGCTGCTGCATGATATGTACCGACATAGCCTGGTGCTGCGGGTACTGATATTGCCAAGGTAGTGGATATTAGTAAGACACCGAATCCAAACCATTCTAGTTCAATGCCAGTAGCAATCGTAGCCAAATAGGTCGAACAGTAGTACATAATCCAAATAATTAACGTATATAACAATATTATCCCCAATTTGTTTGTTGCTCTAATTGTAGTAGCACCATCCAAAAAGTTCTTTAAAAAAAGTAATATTTTACGCAAAAGCCCCATTTTCAATAACGATGATTTTTCTATTTTTACTAATAAAGTCGATTTTAATCCACCAAATAAAAGGATAAAAATAAATGCAGTTAATGAAAGTACAATTACTCCAATAATAATAGAGCCACCTATTGATTTTAGTGGGTATACGGTCATGATAAGAAGAATTACTGCTGATAATCCAACAAAATCAAGTATCCTCTCGATAACAATTGTACCAAATGCTGTTGAAGCAGTTAAGGATGTTTTATCTGCTACAACATACGCCCGTAAAAACTCTCCCATTCGAAACGGCAGAACAGAATTCCCGAAATATCCAATCATTATTGACGAAAAAGCAGGATCAAATGAAACATCTTTTATTGGTTTAACTAAAATTTGCCACCGCCAGGCTCTTATGACATTGCTCAAAACTAGAATAAAAACAGCTAGGAGGATCAAAATAATATTCACATTCTTTATGCTTATCCATAATTCCCAAAAATTGACTTGCCTAAATGCATAATAAAGCCCAATAACGCTAATTAAAACCCCTAAAAAATATTTGATAGTTCTATTCACGTAAATCAATTATTTCTTTTGCTTCTGGCGCAAATAAATCAAATCGAGAACTATCCAAAATTGGTTGATAGTCTGTTATTTCAACTTCAATATATTGTTCGAGTCTGTCTGGGTTCTGTCCAATTGTAAATTTTACTGGTTTAAATGTTTTTTGTTTTATCCAGATCTTTCCAGATATGTATAACTCATTTAATGTGTAATCCAGCTGAATTGTTTCCCGATTAGCACTGGAATTAGTAATGGTAAAACCAGAAAAGTTTCCCGATAAAAAATCAAAAATATCATAACTGCCATCAATCATTGTATCATAGATTATTTTACTTTCATCCGTTTTGTAATACGTTATAATCATATCGTTATCAACTTTTATAGATTGCTCGTTTGTACTTAGGAAATATTTATTATTTCCAAGCAATTCAATTACACCAACTTCACTCAATACATTTTCACCATCAACCTGCGACCATTTAATTTTCATTTCAATGCCGTTATGGTCAGTCAATGCACTGGATAAATAATCAAGGTATTTTTTGTTTGCATCCTTTTGAAGCGGCATCACCATAAAAAGGATTACCAATAAACTAGAAGTCATAGATTAATTAATCGTCAATCATCTGCAGATAGGTTTCATCAACCATTACTTCACGTGCTTTGCTACCAGTAAATGGCCCAACTATGCCAAGTTGTTCCATGCGGTCAATCAATCGAGCTGCACGGGAATATCCTACCTTCATTCGCCGCTGAATAAGCGATATTGAACCCTGTTGGTGAATGACCACAAGATTGATTGCTTCATTTAATAATTCGTCATCGTCTTCACCAATTTCTCCTGAATCATCATCCAATGTTGTTTGTTCTCTAACTGATTCCAATACAAGTTCATCGGTTTGAGGCTGGGACTTTATATGATCCATAATTGCTTCTATTTCACCAATAGAAAGAAAAGCGTTATGTAATCTTACCAGTTCAGAGGACCCAGATCCTAGATATAGCATATCCCCTCTGCCAATGAGTTTTTCCGCTCCAGAAGTATCAATAATCGTTCGTGAATCAATTTTAGTTGCTACTTGAAATGCAATTCTTGAAGGAAAGTTCGCCTTGATCAAGCCGGTGATAACATCGACAGAAGGTCTTTGTGTAGCGATTACCAGATGAATTCCAACTGCACGTGCTAATTGCGCTAGGCGTGCAATTGGTTGTTCTACTTCCTTGGCATTTAGCATCATTAAATCTGCTAATTCATCCACCACCACAACGATATATGGCATTATTGGTTCGCCCTCGGCTTCCATCTTACTATTATATTCTTGGATATTGCGCACAACTGCTTCCGCCAAAGTATCATATCTGCTACCCATTTCTTTTTCAACTGCTCGAAGTGCTAAGGTTGCATTTTCAGGTTTTGTCACAATTGACTCATCAAAATCTTCCATACCTAACAGGTGGTAGCCTTTTAGTCCTTTATATAGAGTCATCTCAACCTTTTTTGGATCAATAATGACAAATTTCAATTCGTCTGGATTCGCGCGGTAAAGCAGACTACAAATAATGGTATTCAAACAAACGGACTTACCAGAACCGGTAGTGCCAGCGATCAGTAAATGGGGCATTTTAACTAAGTCTAATGTAGAAATTTCACCAGAAGTTGTTTTACCAATAGCAAGACTCAATTCACTATCTGATTCAGCAAACTTTTCTGAATTAATGATGGAACGAAAAAATACAGTATCTGGATTTCGATTAGGAATTTCAATACCCACGGATGATTTACCCGGTATTGGTGCAATTACCCTTACCCGGCTAGCTTCCATCACTCTAGCTAAATCGTCAGATAACTGCACAAATTTGTTGACCCTTACGCCCTCCGCTGGTTCTACTTCAAATAAGGTGATAACGGGTCCCGGACTTACATTAACAACTTTGCCAACGACACCAAAAGTTTCCAAACTTTGAGTTAAAAAGTTGGCCCTTTCAACCAGTGCATCCTTAGAGATACCATCTTGTACTTTAACAGGTATCTCCAACAAATCACTGCTGGGTAGTTGATATTTCCTCTTAGGAACCTTCCTGGCTTCTAATTCGTCAATATTTACTTCCTCTTCCGTAACAACTTCGCCGACTTCAATATTCTCATCATTTGGTTCAGATGGCTCTGTAGTTTCTAGAATCTGCTGGTTTTCTTCTTCAACACTCATATCTTTAATATCATCAATATTTTTTGTTTCATCATAAAAGCTATCTTCCGAAACAGGTGCTGAGGAAAGACCAGAGGTCGAACCAGTAGCCTTGAAGATTTTTTCACTTGGCTTTTCCAACGGTTCTGGCGTCGCATCTATTTCTCCGCTTCCTATTAAATCATCCTCAGTAGTTTCTATATCATTTTCTTGGACTATCATATCTTGTTCTTGCTTTTCATCAATTTTCTGCATCAAATCCAAAGTATGACGGCGTTTTTCTTTTTCAGACGCTTGTTCAACCGAAACTAATTTTCGGTCTTCCTGTCTTTTCTTAATGAAATTTGTCAAGGAATCAAATGGTCCATAAAAGCTCCATGAAAAGTATCCTCGTATCAATACAAGCCAACTCGTCAGTAGGATTATGGAAGAACCAATCATTCCAAAAAAACTCACTAAAAAATTGGCTAGATTGCCGCCGATTAACCCACTGTAATTAAATTCAATCCCCGAACTGGAGTATATACCAATTTCAACCAATCCCAAGGTAACGGATATTAATAGCATCACACCTAGCAAATATCCGCTAATTCGACTAAGTATAGATGCTTCCCTTTTACTAAAAAACCACCACCCCCAAACACTGCCTAATACGGGTAGTAAAAATGAGCTGTAACCAAAAGAAAATTTGATGAAAAAATAGGCTATAAATACTCCCAGAATTCCCATGGGGTTTTCAACCTTTACATTAGGGGATATTCCGGGATCTTCATATGGATTGTAGCCAACCATACTGATTAGCGCTAGAAATGAAGTTGCCATACATAGGATTCCTAGTATCTCAAGGCGACGTTCTTTCATCAGTATATATCCTCATAAGTATTTTTCATTGATATATACCATTTCACGAACTTAGAAATACCATCCTGTATTCCTGTCTTCGGATCGTACTTTAAATTGTTCTGCGCACGGTTTATGTCTGCATAAGTCTGTAATACATCACCCTGTGGAATTTCTTGATATTCAATAATAGGGTCGATACTCGTTGTTTCGGCGATTGTTGAGATGAGGTTTGATAATTTGATTGGTTCAGAATTTCCGAGGTTGTAAATCATATACCGATCATCAGATTCGATAGATTGAATTATACCATCAATTATAT
>CAJWGZ010000047.1 GCA_913041075.1 uncultured Fidelibacterota bacterium
GGTGCCAGTCTGTGGTGGCCCTGCAAGGATCATCCCACGGAGGAACCGGACAGTATGGCTATTAATATTACGGTGCCCAGTGATATCATGTGCGTGGCCAACGGCAGATTGCGGGAAAAAGTAGAGACCGATGTAAAGACAACGTACAAGTGGTTTGTCACGAAGCCCATCAATAATTATAACGTATCCGTAAATATCGCCAATTATGCTGTTATAGTTGATACAATCCATTCGGTTACGGGTATTCAACCAGCGACATACTATGTGCTGGATTACAATGAAGCAGTCGCAAGGGAACATTTCAAGGAAGCCCGAGACATGATGCGGTCCCTGGAGAAATTTTTTGGACCATTTCCCTGGTGGGAAGATGGGTATAAACTTGTGGAAACGCCCTACCTGGGTATGGAACACCAGACTGCAGTGGCTTACGGCAATGATTTCAAGACCTACGAGCATGGTATCCGCACTATCTATGGATATATGGACTATATCATCCTGCACGAAACAGCCCATGAGTGGTGGGGTAATAATATCACAGCTTGCGACGGGGCAGACGTTTGGCTGCATGAAGGTTTTGCCATGTATGCTGAAGTACTGTATGTAGAAGATCAACTGGGTTACCCCATGAGTATTCATTACCTGCTGGAACGGCGCCGTGGAATTCAGAATCGTCGCGCCATCGTAGGACCAAGAGGTGAATACTACTGGGGATTTGAAGATGCGTATAATAAAGGCGCCTGGATATTGCATACACTGCGCAGCGTACTGGATGATGACGCCATGTTCTTTGGAATTCTAAAAGGTTTTCAGCGGGAATTTGGATCCCAGATAGTGTGTACGGAAGACCTTGTCGAATATATAAATAATGTAACGGGACAGGATTTTAAACCATTCTTTGATCAATATATTTTTGACCGCCGTCCACCAACCCTGGAATACAACCTTTTAGATGATAAGTTACTTTACCGTTATACGGGTATTTTACCAGAGTTTTCCATGCCCGTAAATGTGTTAGTGAATAAGGATGAAGTGCGGCTGCAGCCAACGACAGTTACCCAAACATTAACGATCCCCAACTATGCCACTGTTCAGGTGATGGATTGGGAATATTTGATCCTCAAAAAGGAAAACTCCGATCTTAAAGAAAATTAATTGCCCTTTTGCATAAACGGTATTGATTAAATAACTTCAGCTTGAATTATTAAAGTAAGGAATTTTTTGCAATGAGAGATGATGTCTACATATCATTATTTAGAATTCTGGATAGTGAACAGCAGATAATTACCAGGACTGACCAGAAAGCGTTCACTATGCTTTCTCTGATGGGTGTGTTCATGGTCTTCTTCTTGGTTCACTTCACTAAGATTCAGATCAATTGGTTTAATTTTGTTATGTTAATATTATACCTGATAGCAGCTATTTTAGCCTTGATCCAGTTAATACTGGTGATCAATCCCCGTATAAGAAAAGCTGAAGACCGTGAAGATCTACCTCAAATCAATGCCACATATTTTGGAGGTATCGTCAGCTTTACGAGTGCGGCGGAATATGGAAAATATTTGCGCAAGATTATGAGTAACGAAACAAAAACTTATACAATGTTCGCCAACCAGGTTTATTCCGTGGCACAGATAAACAAATACAAACATGGTCATATGCAAGCAGCCATTAGATTTTTTGCTGTGGCAATTATTTCAGAATTGTTAATCGTTATGTCTGTAGCCTATAGTCGGTCATTGCCATTTTTATTTGGTAACTAATGAGTAAATATATCATCATATTTCTAGGGTTACTGATTGTAGCCGGTTGCACACCTCAACCTATACCTGGGCCCGATGGTGCACAGGGCCCACCTGGTCCAAAAGGTGCCCCTGGTGAATCTGGTGAATCTGGTGAATCTGGTGAAGAAGGTATTCAGGGACCGCCTGGGCCAAGGGGTGAGCCCGGTAAATCCATAAGTGAGGATATTGTAAATAAGCTAAAGGAAAAATTAAATCAACTTGATCAAGTTACTCTTAATAAAGAAGAGATTTGCGCATTAATATCGTATAAAGAAGGGATCGCACCGCAGGTCCTTGGGTTTGCTGCATTAACGACAAATGGCAAAATATTAATTATGGAAAACACCAGTCCGATCAATATTGGAGAAAAGTTTATATTTCAAACACAGATTGCGGACCGGGTGGATTTTGTTGGGTTAAGCGTTCTTAGTGGTGAAGAAGGTGAAAAAACGTTTTATGTAGCAATGACCGCCGATGGTCACCACTATTATTCGTTAGATCTCAAAGAATGGAATCCCCAGGGCCAGAGTCCTTTTTAAACGGTCAACTTAATTAGCGACAGCAAGGCTCGAATCAGTGGATTTGAGCCTTTTTTTGTTTTAGTATTCTTCCATGTTTGGGCGTTTTATCACCCTATTGTTGTATTTAACCTGTCTCAGGGCAGCACACCCCATAGTAATTGATGGTTTGTTTGATGACTGGCAGGAAGTGCCTGTTACTATAACGGATCCAGAAGGTGACTATAATTACGATGATTGGGCTGAGTTAAAGATCACCAATGATGACGATTTTATTTTCTTTAAAATAAGTTTGCACAGTGAAGAGACCTTGCTACAGAATTGGAACAATTTTTACTTGTACATTGACGCGGATAGAGATTCGCTAACTGGTCACCCCTTCCGCGGACTGGGAACTGAACTGGCCTGGCATTTTGGATATCGCACAGGGCAATATTTTGAACAGGATGGGATCATTGATTTATGGCAGAATGACATAACTCTCCGGCAAGCACCTACCGTAACCAGTACAGAATTCGAGATCGCAATTGCCCGCGGTTCTTTCGTGCTCAGCGATCCTGATTCCATCGCAGTCATTTTCAGTAGTTTTTACGATACAGGGGATTACATGCCTGATAGTTGGGGAGGTGTAGTCTACCAATTGGATACGACAGTGGTTGGTCCCGCAGAGCCCATCCTACTGGAAAAAACTGGTACTAGGCTGGTGACCTATAATACGCTTTATACAGGTATCCTAGAACCAGATCGTCAACCCAAATTTCAACGAATAATCCAGGCACTGGACCCTGATATAATTGCCCTGCAGGAACACAGTGAGTGGAATGAGATTGGTGATATTATTTCGAGCTGGTTTCCAGAGGATACCTGGTATCAAGGTTATACCTTTCGAGATCTGGTAGTGCTAAGCAAATATCCAATCATAAATCAAGCCAATTTGATTAGTTCTGAAAGAACAATGTGTGCCCTACTGCAAACGGATGACCCGATCAATCCCTACCTGCTGATCCTTAATTCCCATTTCTCGTGCTGTGATAATGATGATGATCGCCAGGAACAAGTGGATGAATTGGTGCAGGTACTCCGTGAATGGCGTTTGAATGATAACGGGCCCTTTGACCTGCCCGAAGGTACGCCCATGTTTCATGTGGGTGATTTTAATTTTGTGGGGTACCGTGAGCAAATTGAAACAGTAACAGCCGGCAATATCCAGGATGAGGGTAATTATGGCAGTGATTTTCCACTCGATTGGGATGGCACAGCGATCACAGACTTATTTTCCAGACAAACCCATAAACGAATGGCCTATACTTGGCGTTCGGACGGCAGTTCGTTCAATCCCGGAAAATTAGATTATGTACTCTATACGGATAGTAATTTATCTATCTTGAATCACTTTGTTTTAAATACGCTGGCAATGCCGGATTCTATACTCAATGAATGGGAACTGGAAGCAGAAGATACCAACGAAGCATCGGATCATTTGCCCAGAATAGTTGATTTTATGGTAACTGACCTGGGTATTACAGGTGAACTGGATCTTCCCCAGCAATATATTTTGTCTCATCCCTACCCAAATCCATTCAATCCGCAGGTTATGATCCCCATTACATTGGCAAGGGAAGCGCATATACAATTACGTATTTACGATATCCATGGACGTTTGGTAATTTCTATAGCAGATGATGTATTACCCGCTGGGAAAAAGTTATTTTCTTGGGATGGATCCCAGTACCCCAGTGGTGTCTATATTGTACGCTGTCAGGCTGGGCATGTAATGCAAACAGAAAAAATTATTCTCTTGAAGTAGGGGCTGTAGCATCAAACGGATTAAAAATACCGCAATTGTATATTCTACAGATCCGGAATTTTCGGAATCCACAGCAACAGAAGGTCAGGAAGAAATTCCAAACCGGGAACAGAATCTGCGTATTCACCTGGATAGAAAAGGCGGCGGAAGGATAGTCACTGTGATCAGAGGATATAGAAGCACACCGGAAGGACTGAAAGAACTGGGAAAGTATTTACAATCATCCTGCAGCACAGGTGGCACCGTGAAGAATAATGAGATCTTGATTCAGGGTAATTTTCGGGAAAAAGCAAGAGACCTGTTGCAGGCAAAGGGCTATCGGGCCAAGTTGAGTGGCGGTTAATGCTATACCAGTTACTCAAACCAGTGGGCGTTACGGGAATTAACTTATTTTTCAATTCTATTTCCGTTGAAAATCAAGAAAGAATACCTAATCAAGGCCCGCTGATTTTTGCAGCGAATCACCCCAATACAATGATGGATCCGCTGATAGTGGGGGCCAACTGCAACCGGCGTGTTTCTTTCCTGGCTAGAAGTACATTGTTCTCCAATAAGGTTTTTGCCTGGTTATTAGGGTTAATTGGTATTATACCTGTCTATAGAAAAATTGATGCCGAAGGTGACATGGTCCGCAACGAGGAGATGTTTGCGGCAACACACCGCCATTTGGAAAAAGGCCGGGCCTTATTGATTTTTCCCGAAGGTATATCAACACCAGAACGGATTATCCATAAAGTAAAAACTGGTGCTGCCCGAATCGGGTTGGGCGCTGAAGCAAATAATGATTTCAATCTAAACGTCCAGATCGTGCCGGCAGGTATTAATTATTCTGCAGGAACCAAGTTTCGCAGTGATGTCCATTGCCGTTTTGGTCACCCAATTGCCATGGCAGATTTTCGGGAGCAGTATGAGGCTGATGATCGGTCCGCGGTACAAGCTGTTACAACACAACTACGGCAGGCCCTGAAAAAATTGACTACTACGGTCACGGACCAGGCCGATGCGAACATTGTGCAATCATTGGAGACGATCTACAAAAAAGAACTTACTGTTGATTTAGGCATGGATAAATATTCTAAGGATGATGAATTTAAAGTGTCCAAGGGGATCATTCGAGCTGTGGAATGGTTCAGTGAAAATAAACCTAAATGGTCACATAAATTGAAGCAGTCTATCATGCAGTATATCAGTATCTTAGACAAATTGAAAATAAGGGATGATTTTCTATCTACCAGTCGCTCAAAGGTTACACTTGGCCGGCGCCTACAATCCTGGTTTTTCCTTGTCTTTGGTTTCCCTATATTTATATATGGATGGATTTTGAACTATTTGCCCTACAAATTATCTGGTATACTGGCCGTACGAGCTGTGAAGGGTCATTATGCTGATTTAAGTTCTAAAAAAATGCTGTTTGGAATGGGGCTATTTATCGTCTGGTATGCTGGTATATTGGTTCTTTTCTATAACATTATCGATGACGGGATATGGACAGCCTTATTTTTTCTAACATTTATTCCCAGTGGAAATTTCACATTGCTTTATTTTCGTAAAGCACAAAATTATGGCCAACACCTACGATTTATGAGCATTTTCTATCAAAAGCGCAAGCTGCTATATCAATTGATCGAAAAGCGGATTAGTATCATTCATGAATTAAACAGGGCAAAGGAAGAGTATTTTGCCAAGAATATCAGGAAGAACTCATCTGAAGATCTGTCTGATTTTAAGTAAAAAAGAACAGGAAATATTTTATAGGTAAACATAGTAATGCATAAATTAGGATCATGAAATTCTATCATTACAGTTTGTTGATCATTCTGGTTCTTTTCTTGGCCTGTACAAAAACAGAGCCAAGGGGAGGGGGCAGTGTTACACTGCTGGTATCAAACAATGTTCGGGGTCAGCTTGACCCCTGTGGGTGAAAGAAAAACCCACTGGGCGGTCTGTCCAGAAAATCAACTTATGTAAAACAATTAAGGGAAGATGGGAAAAAACTGGTTATCCTGGATGCGGGAGATCTGTTGTTTAATAACGCTGTGTTGACAGAGATTAGTGAACAACCGGATAAGTTGCGTGCGCAGGCAATCTTGAAGGGTTATGAACGTATCGGTTGTCAGGCGGTGAACGTAGGTGGCTTTGAACTGGCTGCTGGCACAGCTTATCTACAACAAATCGTAGATAGCACAGAAATTCCATTTATATCAGCAAACATCATTGATAGTAAGAGTGGTGAGCGCCTCTTTCCACCCCACCATATTATTACAGAGGGTGGGGTTACTATTGGTGTAATTGGTCTTACCAATCTCATCCCAACACATATCAAAGATGTAAAAATAAGTGATTTCATTAAAACCGGTGATACACAAATAGCCGAACTGAAACCGCAAGTAGATATTATCGTTGTCCTGGCAAATGTTAACCGGAATATGGATAAGGCGATGAAGGAAGCTTTTGCTGATGCAGACTATATTTTTCTCAGCAGGAATACGGTCAGGACACGTCCAGGGACTAAACAACCTGTAAATGGGCCATTCACCTATGGTAGTAATATCCAAGGGAAATACCTGGCCCAGGTAGATCTACAAATAACCGAACTTGATTCACCACTAGTGGATATATCAAACATCCAGGCACAATTGGATAACATCGATCGCCGGCTAAAACGATTTCAAGATAAGGACCCCAATACTCCCTTGGATGAAATCTACGCTGATCAACCGCGAATTCTGAAATTGATAGATGAATTTAACGGAAATCGTAAAACTTTAGAGGATGGTTTGAAGACCGCCCGGAATACATCTGGATATACCAGTGTAGCATTATCACGGAAAATTGGCGATGATAATGCAATGTTAGCTTATGTGACGGATATTCTTGGTCAGTGTGAAGCACTGAAAAAACATAAAGTGCAGAAAAATATTTACCAGAATCCACCTGGCTTCGAAGAAAGAATCAAAAAAGGTATGAAACCTGGATGATCACGCAGTTGCCTATTGGCCAGATCATTGTTATTGCAATAACCTCTACAGTACTTAGTCTAACCCTCAACGCTGTTCGCTCGGATGGTATACCGTTACTGGCAGAAGAACTGGCAGTGGCTGAAGAAATAGAGCATGACGCTGCTGAACCGCGATTACTTGCTATCACCCTTGACCAAGCGCTTGAATTCTATCAAAAAGGTACTGTTTTTGTGGATGCACGTGAACCGGAATATTATCAGGAAGGCCATATTAAAGGTGCCTGGAATATTCCGTTCTTCCTTGAATTGGTTTTTAAGCTTGATAGTTTGCAAGGAAAGGATGCGCCCATGGTAATCTATTGCAGCGGGGATGAATGTGGATCAAGTGAGGATCTAGCTTATGAGCTACAGGCGGAAGGGTTTAGTAATCTACTTGTTTTCAAGGGCG
>CAJWGZ010000048.1 GCA_913041075.1 uncultured Fidelibacterota bacterium
GCGAGTTTATGTCTTTCCTTTATTTTCAGCTCATGTCAGAAAAAACTGGAAATAGATCCGGGTGTGGCAGCGCTGATATTCCAAGCGGAGTCAGCCTATAGGACCGGATATTACAACACAGCTTTAACATTATCAGACAGCGTCATTACAATTAGTCCAAATGTAGCTGATATCTATTTCCTGCGGGGTAGAGTTTTTACAAAATTGGCCAGATTGTTGAAAGCAGAAACTTCTTATCTTAGAGTATTACAATTGGAGCCCAACTATCAAGGGGCATGGTTCAATATAGGAACAAATAGCCTGCGCCAAGATAAACTTCCGGCAGCGATTAGTTACTACAAAAAAGAACAACAAACACATCCATCAGCAACAACAATGGTCCAGATAGGAAAAGTCTATGCCAATATGGGAAAGGTTGATAGTGCCACTTATGCTTATGAAAAAGCTATTGAAATAGACACAAAAAATGCGTCTGCCTACATGCGGCTAGGACATTTATATAAAGATAGTGGTGATATTACAAAAGCAATAAAATATACAACCAGCGGTGTGAACCTAGATCCTGAAAATTTGGACTATAAATATTTCATGGGTTCATTGCTATTATTAAATGGAGAACCAAAAGCCTCTATTCCTTTCTTTCGGTCGGTAACCAATAAGCAAGCCTGGCATTACTGGGCTCATCATAATCTAGGTCAAGCTTATTTCCGAATTGGATCTACAGCTGAAGGTCAGCGTTTTATGGATAAAGCCAAAGAACTACAAAAAGGTATCCAAGAAGTGGAAAACTGGCGCAATCTGGCCAACATGAATCCTGACCAATTTATGCTATGGGTCAATTTAGGAAATTCATTAAATAATATGGGGCGTATGGAAGAAGCAAAAGACGCATTTCTAGTAGCACTTTCTTTAAAACCAATGAATTTTGCTTTACAAAATAATATTGCCAATCTCTGTTTAATGATTGGGGATACAAACCAAGCAATCGTTCGGTATGAAGCCATTTTATCTATGGACCCTGAACTTGTAGATATTTGGTTAAATCTTGGCGTAGTATATGCTAGTTCAGGCCAAGTAACTGAAGCACGACAAGCTTGGGAAAAAGGCCTCGAATTCGATAGTAATAACCAAACATTAAAAGGTTATTTGGAAACATTAAATCGATAGTAATGAATCTTTTTAACATTGGAAAAATCATCATTATTGGATATGTAATTTTTATCTCTTGTGATAAAATAAAACCAGTGGTTTCATCTACAAACCAAATTAGTTTCACAGAAGTTACCAAATACGCCGGGCTGGCGGATTTTCGCCATATAACGGGCGCTGCAGGTGATAAATGGTTCCCTGAATCAATGGGATCTGGTGGTGGTTTTATCGATTACAATGGAGACAGTTGGCCAGATATATTATTAGTAAGTGGTGGCGTGTGGCCAGAGAAAAACAAAACGGTCATTCCAGCGCTAAACCTATATCGTAACAATCGAGATGGAACATTCATGGATGTAACCGCATCTACCGGACTTGCTGATTTACATACTTATGGTTTTGGCATAACTGTAGCTGACTATGACAATGACGACGATCAAGATTTTTTCTTTACAACCATTTGGCAAAACCATTTATTTCGTAATGATGGGGGATCTTTTGTTGATGTGACCGCCAAAAGCGGCCTTGGAAAAGATTCGCTGTGGAGTACATCTGCCATTTTTTTTGATGCTGACCTAGATGGGTGGGCCGATATATATGTTGGCAGCTATGTAGATTGGTCTCCTGAAAACGACATATGGTGTACGCTAGATGGTATTACAAAAAATTACTGCACTCCTGAATTATTTAATGGCGTACCAAGCCGTTTTTATCATAATAATGGCAATGGTACATTTACTGATCAAACTGAACAAGCTGGATTTCTACCTGCTCCTGGTAAAATGCTGGGCGCTGCAGAGTTGGATTTCAATAATGATGGTTGGCCGGATTTAGCAGTAGCTAGTGACACTCAGCGCGACCTTCTTTATATAAATAATGGTAATGGTACCTTTGACGAAATTGGTGCAATTAGTGGGATGGCTTATGATGAAAATGGGCGTGCCAAAGCTGGCATGGGAATTGATGTCGGTGTAGTGGATGGCTCTAAAAAAGAAACCATATTTGTGGGAAATTTTTCTAAGGAAATGATCAGTGTATTTCGCCATCAAAGTGATGTTTTTTTTGAAGATCGTTCAGCATTATCAAAAATTGGCAGACCCAGTCTTATGACTTTAACATTCGGTTTATTTCTTTTTGACGCAGAGTTGGATGGTGACCTAGATCTGTTTACTGCCAATGGTCATGTTCAAATTGGAATTGAACAAACGCAAGATGGTATATATTACCGCGAACCAAGTCACCTATTTCTTAATGATGGAAGCGGACATTTTACTGATATTGTGCCAATTATAGGTGGCGCATTGTCCAAGACCATTGTTGGCCGAGGCGCAGCATACGCAGATTATGATAAGAATGGAACAGTAGATATACTGGTTACGGAAAATGGTGGTCCAGCGCATTTATACCGTAATGATAATCATCTAAATAACTTTTTACGCATAAACATAAAATCAATAAACGGGACAAGAGACGGTTTGGGTACAAAATTAGTTGGAATAATAAACAATATGAGCATGGAGCGCAGGGTCAAGACAGGTTCCAGCTTTATGTCACATTCTGAAACAACTGTTACCTTTGGTCTTGGTAATGCGGAAAAATTAGATAGTTTATACATTTACTGGCCAGATGGTACAAAAGAAATATTCAATAATATTAATGGTGGACAAGAAATTAATATTATTGAAGGCCAGGGTAGGTTCGCGGTTCAATGAAGTATCTAATTTTATTGATATTTTCACTCTATTGTTGTTCCAGTAATGAAAAACAAACTGAAAATGAAACTCGGGTTAACCCCAAAGCAAATCGTTATTTACTGCAGGGAATCGACCTGTTGAAGCAGCATAATTTTACTCAGGCACTGGCCTTCGCTGACAGCGCAGATAAATACGCCACACAAAAGGCTGACGTGCACTTTTTCAAAGGTCGCGTATACTCTGAACTTGGCCGGTTTGCGGAAGCAGAACAAGCATATAAAAATACGCTAGAAGATATGCCCGGTTACAAAGGTGTCTGGAACAACCTTGGCAATAATGCCTACCGACAACAAAATTTCAGCCTGGCGATAGACTTTTACAAAAAAGAGCTCACGCTAGGTAGGGCAACTATCCCTCTGCGAGCGCTGGGCCGGGCATTTGTTGAATTAGGCCAAACAGATAGCGCGAGGACATATTTTGAAAAAGCAATTGAATTAGATGATAAATATACTGCCGCTTATTTCAACCTAGCTCAATTGGAAGAAGATGAAGGAAATCTTAAGAAAGCACTTAAGCACTCTAGCCGAGCCTATGGAATAGAACCTGAAAATCTGGAGTATCGCTATGTATATAGTACGTTACTAGTGCAATTAAATAGAGGAAGTGAAGCTATATACAACCTCAAAGAAATAGTGAGACAATGGCCCTGGCATCATGGTGCGCATTATAACCTCGGCCGTGCCCTTATCGAAGCAGGTCAGCAAGTTGATGGTAAAAAATATCTAGAGCAAGCAGAGCAAGTGCGGGCTGCACAGGCCAAAATTGATCATTTAGAAAACACCGTCCGCGCCTTGCCGGATGACCCCTATTCTTATGCTGCGTTAGCGTTTGCCCTACGAAAAGCCGGAAGATATAATGATGCCATGCACTCCTACAAAGTAGCTCTATATCTAGATCAAGATAATTTTGATATATGGAATAATGTGGCCAATCTATATCTGCTTCAAGGAGATACGGTTACAGCGCTTGCCACTTACAATTATATTGTTACGAGAAATCCAGCGTTAACTGATGTATGGCTTAACATGGGTGTTGTATATGCCCTTTCAAATCAAAAAGAAAAAGCACGTAATGCTTGGGAGCGGATTCTTGCTGCCGAGCCCAACAATGCTTCCGCACAAAAATTCATAAGAAAATTAAATAATAATTAATGTTTTATTTGAGGTGCGTGCGGAAAATGATCATTGATATTTGCCCCAGCCAACTCGATAAGGAAATCACTTATCCGCTGGCATATAAAATCCAGATATTTTTTTCCCTTTTCTGCTGTGGCTAAGCTAGGATCGGCATTCCCACAATGATCATTTAGGCTGGAAAATTTCCGGCTCGTTTTTATCCATCCTTTTTCTAACGCTTCAAATTGGAATGGTCGAAACGCACCGTTATTCGCTTGATCTAATTGCACCAGTTCTGGGAATAATGCCAGAGCCATAGATGTTTCCAACTCCCCCGCATGGTCATCAACTACATCGAATATTTCACGATGCTTATCCTGACCAACTTCATAGACATGACACCAAAACATAAATATATCCAGATCAGACTGTATTTGCCTGACCAATGGTGTAAAATCATTTCCTCCGTGACCATTGATCAATAATATTTTCTTTATACCATGGTGAGCAAGGGACTCTATGATCTCTGCCAACATTAGATCCAGAGTAGTTTGTTTTACATGAATAGTTAATGGGAAATCCATCAGGTTGCAATCCACACCATAAGGTATGGTGGGTAAACAAATGACTGACTTGGTCTTTTCCCAAGCCATTTGGGAAACACGTTTCACAATCGCATCCGTATGTAAAAAATCCTGACCTTCCGGTAAGTGATAATTATGAGCTTCTATAGCACTAGCGCCCAAAACAGCAACCTTCGGTATTTGTTCTTTAAGTTTGGCCTGATTTATTTGGGTAATATCCCATTCATTGATCATTTTATTTCCTCTTTATTAATATTTCTTGAAAACTATATCGTAATTTGGCCTCATCATAATGTATTTCCAATTTACTCTGGTGGTTGGAAAATAAATTATAGGCAAATTAAATTCCTGATTATAATGAAATATAGAATATTATGGTTTTTGTTCCTTTCGGGGACGATATTTTACACCTGTGGCAAGCCCTCCCCACCCACCGGGGAATTTCTTTTAATTACCACTGGTAACGTACAAGGGGCCTTCTTTCCAATTAAGGCCCGGCTTGATTCGTTGGGCGGTTTGGCCAGAAGAGCAACTTTCTTAAAAGATCTTAGAACTACCGGCGCTGAACCTATATTACTAGATGCAGGAAATTTGTTTATTGCCCAGAATAAGTCTGTGGAACTAATTAAATGTTATAATGAAATTGGCTATGATGCTCTAAATATTGGAGCAGAGGACCTTGGGAATACAACCAATATTAAAAATTTAGAACAATTAGCAGAATTTCCATTTTTGTCAGCAAACATTGTTTACAAACAGTCTGGGAAAACGGTATTTAGCCCTTTCGCCACTATTGAACGCGGCGGATTTAAAGTAGCGGTGATTGGTTTAACAAAAAACTTGTTAGAAAACAATTCGGATGAATATGAACTTAAAGATCCAATACAGACCGGCAAAAATCTATTGGATAAAGTGGCCAGTTACTCAGATTATCAGGTGATATTATTTAATGGCTCATTTGATGATGCGGTTATAGCAAGGAATGAATTGTTAGAAGCGGATTTCATGTTTATCAGCGGACACAGGGGTGCCCCAAGAAAAACCAGACCACCCGAGGAAGGCCCTTCTTTATATAAAGTAGGGGAGCTTGGTCGGGCCCTCGTAACCATAAAAACACACGTAGCCCATATTGATTCATCCCTGAAAGATATTAGTATGCTAATTGAAAGAGAAAAGTTTATAAAGGAAACGCTGCATTTACTACATCGAGGAGCAGCGGTAGATATAGAAGAAATGTATGCGGGGAATTACATTATGACACAAAGAATTAACAGGATAAAAACAGAATTGCAGTTAGTTCAAACGGAACTGGCCAGTGCGACAAATACAGTGGAATTCGATTATATACTTTTGTCTTCAAACATAGCAAATGATGAGGATATAAAAAGAATAATAAATGAATATGGTATAACGGTTAACTAGTAAATTATTGATTATATGAAATCAACCGGGCAATACCATATGGTAGAAGAACGAATAGTGCTTCATTACGTTTATATCTTTTTTACTGCGGTGATGATATCTCTTGGCACTACTGATATCCAGGGACAGGCGGTATCTACAATATCACTGCAGGACAGAAGTGCTACAGCTGGAATTGACTTCGTACATTACGCCCCTCGTCCGCGGTGGTGTGAAATCGGACCTACTGTAGTTGGCTCAGCGACAAATGAAGGATTAAGTCTAGTCTTTGAAGAAGAAAAGGAATACTGGAAATCAAACGGTAGATTAATGACTCTGGATGAGTTTGCAAACGTTCACTTAATAAAAATGAATGGGTCCGGAGGCGCTTGGTTCGATTATGACCGGGATGGTGACTGGGACCTTTACCTAGTTAATTGTCAGGGAGATGCCAATGTAACCAACGCACTCTATGAAAACCTCGGGAACGGGAAATTTATACGTGTAGAAAATTCCGGAGCCGAAGATGATGGCGAAGGAATGGCCGTAGCGGTGGCTGATTACAACAACGATGGTTATCCAGATCTGCTGGTTACAAATTATGGAAATTTTAAGCTCCTCCAAAACAATGGTGATAAAACATTTTCAGATGTGAGTAAAACCGCCTTTCCGGAAGGCATCAAGGATTGGTGGTATGGCGGATCAGCGTGGGGTGATTACGATAACGATGGGGACTTAGATTTATATATCACTGGATATGTTGACTTTTCGCGGCGACCCCGATACTCCAGCTTACGGTTCCCGATGGATTTCGGCGGATTGCCAAATACATTATTCAGAAACAACGGTGATGGTACATTCAGCGATGTAACGGCAAGTACTGGGGTGCTGGATGATGCCGCCAGAAAATCGATGCAGGTAGTATTCAACGATTTTAATGAAGACCGGCTACCTGACCTGTTTGTTACCAATGACACAGATGCCAATGGTTTTTACCTTAATCGCGGTAACGGAACATTTAAGCCCTTCTCCGGCCCCAGTGGCCTTAGTACCACTGATGGCAGTATGGGGATAGCGTTGGGAGACTTCAATAAGGATGGCTTAACAGATCTGATATACACAAACTTCGCGGCGGAGGTCAATACTTTAGCAACGTTAATTGATAACAAAAGCAGCAATGATGGCCAACTGCGGAATGCAGTGTTTGTGCATGATTTCGAATCACCATTATTACACAAGCTTACCTGGCCTAAAGTAAGCTGGG
>CAJWGZ010000049.1 GCA_913041075.1 uncultured Fidelibacterota bacterium
AGATGGTCAAAAGAAACGCGCTATTGAAATATTGAAAGATGTTGCAAGTATGACACCATCCACATCAGAAATAGTTAGAGATTGGGAACAGATTGAACTTGCAGAACAATTATTGTCAGAATATCGCTGACTTTTTGATACTTACACTGTTTATATATAATAGTAATTAAAAAATGACCGATTTAAAAGAATCCAAAATATCTTCAGAAAATGTTTATAAAGGTAGTTTTCTGGATATCAGAAAAGATATAGTGACACTACCCAATGGGAATACATCTACCAGAGAATGGATCAAACATCCAGGCGCAGCTTGTATTATACCTGTTATGTCAGATGGTAACATTGCACTAATAAAGCAGTACCGTTATCCAGTGCAATCTGAAATGATTGAACTCCCGGCAGGGAAACTAGATCCAGGAGAAAAACCAGAAAAGTGTGCAAGCAGGGAGTTGGAAGAAGAAATTGGATATACAGCTGGTAAATTGACCTTTATCTGCAAAATCCATCCAGCAATTGGTTTTGCTAGCGAAGTAATGTGGATTTACCTCGCTGAGAACTTGACCAAAAGCGTAAAGAATACCGACTATGATGAATTTGTTGAACTTTTACCAACAGATTTGAACGTTGCGGTTCAAATGGTTTGGAATGGAGAAATCACCGATGTAAAAACGATCATCGGCATTTTGTGGGCTGAACGCCTGCTTTCGTAATCACTATTTTTTTTCCTACATTTAGTTATGTCAGAATCCTTAGCAAATTGTATTAAGGAAAAATCACACGATCTTGGTTTCCAAAAAGTTGGTATTACAAGAGCGGTATCTACTCCTGAAGAAAAAGAAAAATTGGAAATATGGTTATCACGTGGGCACCATGGAACAATGTCATGGTTGGCTGAGCGGAAGAATGAGCGAGGGGATATCTTCACTTATTTCCCGGATGTAAAATCAGTCATCTCACTGGGTATGAATTATTATACTGGTTATAATCAGAGTAAGCTGAATTCGAGCAATAAATTTAGTAATTATGCCTGGGGTGAGGACTATCATGATATATTGAAATCGAGGTTATATAAATTACTAAATTGGCTGAAAATAGAAATGCCAGACATAAACGGAATTGCCTGCGTTGATACATCACCAGTCATGGATAAGGTGTGGGCGCAGCGCGCAGGACTAGGTTGGCAGGGGAAACATACCAATCTAATAACAAGAGATTATGGCAGTTGGATATTCCTTGGGGAATTGTTTGTAAATATTGAGTTGGATTATGATGAACTATTCAGTGAAGATCTATGTGGTTCGTGTACTGCATGTATTGATGCTTGCCCTACACAGGCACTGGGAGAATATGAGATCTACGCAGAAAAATGCATTTCCTATTTAACAATTGAGCATCGGGGAGATTTCTCCGATAATCATTCAGAATTACATCATTGGATTTATGGTTGTGACATATGCCAGGAAGTTTGTCCATGGAACGAAAAATTTGCTCAAGTTACTACTCAAAATTATTTTTATCCAAAAAAGGAGATATTATATTGGACGAATGAAGATTGGGAAAAAATTGATGAAGAAGGTTTTCGTAAATTATTCAAAGGCAGTGCTGTAAAAAGAACAAAGTATTCAGGATTGTCAAGAAATATAAATACCAATAGGTAAGGAGGAATTATGCCTAAAGTTGGAGTAGTTCTCTCAGGGTGCGGTGTAAATGATGGTTCAGAGATTCACGAAGCAGTCATTACTATGCTAGAGCTTGATAAAGCAGGTGCAGATATGGTGTTAATGGCACCTAATATTGATCAATTACATGTTATCAATCATGCCACTGGTGACGAAATGGATGATTCCAGAAACGTATTGGTAGAATCTGCGCGCATTGCTCGTGGTAATATTAAAGATGTTGCAGAAATTACATCAGATGATCTGGATGCATTGATTTTCCCGGGAGGGTTTGGTGTAGCAAAGAATTTATCTGATTATGCGATGGCAGGTGCTGAGTGTTCAATAAACCCGGATGTACAAAGGCTTTCAAAGGAAATTCACAATGATGGCAAACCCATAGGCGTAATTTGTATTGCACCAGCTATGATGGCTCAAATACTTGGCGAGAACACTGAATTGACTATTGGTTTTGATGATCAAACAGCCAGTGATATAAATACTATGGGAGCAAAGCATATTACTTGCTCTGTAGAAGAAATTGTTATCGATGAGGACAAAAAAGTTGTCTCAACCCCTGCTTATATGGAGGCCAATTCTATAAAAGAAGCAGCGGAGGGCATCCAGAAATTGGTGGAACAAGTCTTGCAAATGGCGAAGTAGACAATTGAATTCGAAAAAATACTATAATTATTATTCATCGTTTAATTAATAATGAGATATTGGTTTTATCCTGAAACAGGTAGCAAAAATAGGTAATATTCCCGACTGTGGAAGTAAGTTGATCATGGTGGATGATCAACCTATAGCATTATTTAACATAGGCGGTAAAATTCTTGCTTGGGATAATCGCTGTCCCCATAGGGGCGCGTCACTGGCCGATGGTAATATTTCAGAAGATGTGATTCAGTGTAAATTTCACCTGTGGGAATTTGATACTCGCACAGAATGCGCAATTGAAAATCCTACAATTAAGGTGAAGTCGTATCCTGTAAAACTACAGGATGATATTGTATATATTGATGTGCCAGCGGTCAGTGATAAAACCTAAAGACCCGTTTCAGATACTGTCTTTTGCACAGCAACTAGCGTATTGTTCAGAGCTTCTTTTTCGTGATCTTGGAGTTCAAACTCAAGTATACGTTCTACACCATCTGCACCGATAACGGTGGGTACGCCAATAAAATAACCGTCAACACCAAACTCGCCCTGGCACAGAGATGCGCATGGAATAACTCTTTTTTTGTCCTTTATATACGATTCAGCCATCTCGATCGCAGATTGCGCTGGGGCATAGAAAGCAGATCCATTGCCAAACAACTTAACAATCTCACCGCCAGCAAATCGTGTTCTTTTTTCAATTTCAGATAGACGTTCTGCAGAAACCAAGTCCGATACAGGAACCCCACCGATAGTTGCCAAACGTGTTATAGGTACCATTGTATCACCATGGCCACCAAGCACCATACAGGTGACATCCTGGACAGAATAACCAGTCTCCATCGCGATAAAAGTCCTTAATCGTGTACTATCGAGAGCCCCAGCCATACCTACAACTTGGTTTTTAGGAAATCCTGAAATTTTATAAAAAGCATATACCATCGCATCAAGAGGGTTTGAAATCACAATTACAAAAGACTGGGGAGCTTGTTCTTTTATATTCTCAGCTACATCTTTCATGATGCCTAAATTGATTTCCAGTAGATCTTCCCGGTCCATACCCGGTTTTCTGGGAATTCCGGCAGTAATAATGAAGACATCAGCATCTTTAACATCTTTCCAATTTGAGGTACCAGTAATATTGGCATCGTAGCCATCATGGGGACGAAGTTGCATGAGATCAAGCGCTTTACCTTTAACCATGCCTTCAGCCTTTGGAATATCAAAAATAATAATGTTACCAAGTTCTTTCTGTGCAGCTAACAAGGCCAGGTTTCCACCAATTTGACCACCGCCAATTAATGCGATTGTTTTCCTAGACATTTATACCTCCATTAGGGGATCATTAACGTGTAATGAACTTACAATATGATAACTATTTTCTGATATGAAAAACCCCACTTAGTGGGGTTTTAAAGGGATGAACTAGGTATTCTAATCATTCAACAGGTAAAACGTTGACAATTTTTCTTGTTTTCCCCTTTTGACTGAATTTTACTACACCATCTGCTGTGGAAAATAACGTATCATCACCAGCTCGCTTAACATTCAAGCCGGGATGTGTTTTCGTGCCCCGTTGGCGGAGTATGATGCCACCAGCTAATATTGATTGTCCGTCTGTTACTTTGATCCCTAGTCTCTTTGCATTAGAGTCGCGACCGTTTCTACTACTGCCGACCCCCTTTTTATGTGCCATTATTCTGTTCCCTTTTTCTTTGGAAGTGACTTTTCAGAAACTTTAGGAGAATTATTTTTCTGGACTTTTTTTGTACTAGCCATTTGAAGTTTATTTACCTTTAATAAAGTATATCCTTGCCGATGTCCATTTTTTCTTTGATATCCTTTACGGCGTTTCTTTTTATAAATAAGCAGTTTTTTTTCGCGGTTATGTTCCAGTATTTCTACAGTCACCGAAGCACCATTAACTTTAGGAGTACCAACCTCAATATTTTTCCCGTTATCCGTTAGTAATACCTGGTCAAGTTTTACCCGGTCCCCAACTTTCCAATCTTGAGATGATACTTTTATGGTATCGCCTTCAGATACGCAGTATTGTTTTCCTGATATTGTTACTATTGAGTACATATTTTACCTTAAAAGCCCGCGAAGTTACGTGCAAGCGGATTTCTATACAATATCAACCTTATTAGTGACATCTTTACCATCTTTTGCTCGATAAAACCGATATTGATCTCTTTTTATAGAGGAATTAGCTTCAACAGAAATATGTACAAAGTTTTGCCACATAAGCCCACGTAATATTTTTTTCTTATTGGTGTCCAAAAATTCTGCATTTTCAGGGTGTAGATCCAGGCGAAGTCGCAGATCACTGAATTTACTTTTATATCTGCGTAGCCAGTGGTCGATTCTTGTGATAAGTGTTTCAAGAGAAATAATTTTACCGGCACCGTGGCATGTAGGACATTCATCACTCATTGAGTCAAGCAAACTTAGTCGAATACGTTGCCGCGTCATTTCCAGCAGTCCAAATTCGCTAATAGGTGATACGGCAACTTTTGCACGGTCTTTATTCAATTCTTTACGCAATTCATGATATACCTTACGCTGGTTATCCGCTTCGCGCAAATCAATGAAATCAATCACGATCAATCCTGAGAGGTCACGCAGGCGTAATTGCCGAGCTACTTCCCGCGCTGCCTCCAGGTTAATTTTAAGAGAGTTTTCTTCATGTCCTTTTTTACCTACAAACCGTCCGCTGTTCACATCCACAACAACCATGGCTTCTGTTTTTTCAATAATTAGATATGCACCGCTTTTTAGCCAAACTTTTGGTCGTAACAACTTGGCAATATCATCTTCAATACCCATGCCTTCAAATATTGGAGTTTTCAGTTTGTAATAGTCTAATCTGGAGGCCATGTTAGGAGATACTTCATCCAGGTAGGTTTGTGTCTTGCGATACAATTTTTTTGAATCGATAACTATTTTTTCCACATCTGAACTGAACAAATCACGGATTACGCTGGAAGCTGTTTCTAGGTCTTCATAAACAATACACGGTGCTTTTGCTCGTTTTGTCTTGCTTATCAGAGTCTGCCATTTTTTTATTAGTGCCTTGTAATCATTGGTCAATTGTTCCTCTGATTTTCCCTCAGCTACAGTTCTTATAATCAATCCAAAATTATCTTCTTTTAAAGAATTCGCAATTTTTTTCAACCGCCTCCGTTCATACTTATCCCACACCTTTTTTGAAATACCAATGTATTTTTCGTTGGGGACTAATACCAATAATCGGCCAGGTATTGCTACTTCGGTTGTAACCCTTGGACCTTTGCCTGCAAACGGTTCTTTTATCACCTGGATAAAAATTTCCTGTCCAGTTTGAAGATCTACTTTAATTGAACCATGATTGTGGTTATTTTTATTATGATGTTCATCGGAATCCGTTTCATCAAGGTATTTATTATTTTGGATTTCAGTAAACGGGAGAAACGCATTAATATCATAACCAATATCTACAAATGCTGCCTGCATTCCTGGTAGTACGTTTTCAACAACTCCTCTATATACATTACCGACCATCCGATGTTTATCTTGTTTTTCGATATATACCTCAACCAATTGGCCATCCTCAAGGATAGCAATACGGGTTTCTCCCATACTTTCATTTATATAGATTTCTTTTTTCATATTTTCACCTTTATGCATTTATTGCCGACAGATAATTAGTATCTGCACAGCTTCGTCTGTCCGTCTTCACAGGCGGACCAGCTATCTTTATCTTTAAGGTGATGGGGTTCTAGTAGGAAGGAACGGGCTTTTTCCCGCTGATAAAAAATTTGTTAAATATTTGTAATTAGTTAAAAATTCTTTTCTTTCTAGGTTTAAAATCCTCTAGAAACTATCACCAAATGAAAAACTACCTTATATTCTAACGCTCCGCAAGTGTTATTATTTCCATCACTTATTTGTTTGAAAACACACGATTACATTTTAATATTTGGAAAATGAATATTGATTAGTCGTGATTTGCACCATATTGCCGCGACAGAAAATAACGTTGCTAAAAAGGTTATAGACCCCGAATAGCAGCGGGGCTTTTTATTATGAGTAGAATAAAAGACATCTTCAAAGATCGAATTCTAGTTCTCGATGGAGCAATGGGAACCATGGTTCAATCGTACAAACTGACAGAAGCGGATTTTCGAGCAGAACGGTTTAAAGATCACACCAGCGACCTTAAAGGGAACAACGATCTACTCTGCCTTACCCGTCCTGATGTAGTGGGGGAGATCCATAAAGCCTATTTCGATGCTGGGGCGGACATTGTGGAAACCAATACCTTTAATGCTAATGCCATTTCTCAACAGGATTATGATACAGAAAAA
Organism: uncultured Fidelibacterota bacterium; assembly: GCA_913041075.1. Lineage (GTDB taxonomy): Bacteria > Fidelibacterota > Marinisomatia > Marinisomatales > TCS55. Next base: position 6,668 of record CAJWGZ010000049.1, read on the forward strand.
CTGGCCTATGAAATCAATCTGGAAGCAGCCAAGATCGCCAAATCAACTGCAGCATTATTTTCTGATAAACCTAGGTTTGTAGCCGGCGCATTGGGACCCACAAACCGAACAGCTTCATTGAGCCCCAGTGTCAATGATCCAGGTTTCCGGAATATAAATTTTGACGAGCTCAAAGATGCCTATTACGACCAAGCAAGAGGGCTTTTGGAAGGGGGCGTGGACCTTTTCCTGATAGAAACGGTTTTTGATACCCTGAACTGCAAAGCCGCTCTGTATGCCGTTCGTGAATTGCTGGAAAAACAAAACAAGGATATACCAATCCTCGTATCGGGCACCATCACTGATGCCAGCGGCCGGACTCTTTCCGGACAGACAGTGGAGGCTTTTTGGTATTCTATTCGCCACGCAAACCTGACTGCGGTAGGGCTCAATTGTGCATTGGGGGCAGAGCAGATCCGCCCCTGGCTGGATGAGCTTTCCACCATCACAGACACATACGCATTTGTCTACCCTAATGCAGGTTTACCAAATGAGTTTGGGGAATATGATGAAACTCCTGAGGCCATGGCAGTTGT
>CAJWGZ010000050.1 GCA_913041075.1 uncultured Fidelibacterota bacterium
ATAGCATACCTAAAATCATGCCCAGGGCGATCTTTCACAAAGGTTATCAATTGATGATAAGAATTCCCGGACTCAGCAGGTTTTACTTCATCTAAAATTGTACATATATCCCTTACAATTTGAATATTTGGTATTTCATTATTTCCACCCACATTATAAGTCTCACCGATGATGCCTTTTTGAAGAACCATATTAATAGCATCGCAGTGATCCTGAACATATAACCAATCGCGCACATTCTCACCGGTTCCATAAACCGGTAATGGTTTTTCAGCAAGACAATTTAAAATCATTAATGGAATGAGTTTTTCCGGGAATTGATATGGACCATAATTATTGGAACAATTCGATATTGTAACCGGTAGTCCGAAAGTTCTATGCCAGGCTCGAACCAGATGATCAGAAGATGCTTTCGATGCGGAATAGGGCGAACTGGGATCATAAGCCGTTGACTCGCTGAAGTAACCACCTTCACCAAGACTGCCAAAAACTTCATCGGTTGAGATATGGTGAAACTTGAATTTTGACCGGAATGATTTATTTAAATGAATATAGTAATCCAGCGATTCCTGTAGCAATACAGAGGTACCAATAATGTTGGTTTGAATGAATTGCTGTGGACCATCAATGGATCGATCAACATGGCTCTCCGCTGCAAAATGAACCACAACATTCGGGATATATTCTTTAAATATGTTACGCACACAATTATGATCGCAAATATCACCTTGGATAAAGATGTATCTTTCATCTTTTTGAATATCCAGCAAATTATTGAGGTTCCCTGCATAGGTAAGTTTATCCAGATTAATGACATTTTGATATTTAGTATTGGCCAGAATGTATTGAATGAAATTTGAGCCGATAAACCCACATCCGCCGGTTATAAGAATAGTATTATTCATTTAACTCTCATACACAGGTATATTTTTTTGTTCTGCAAGGAATGGTAATTCCAAATCACGATCAGAAATGACCGGATCTGTTATTGACCAATTAATATTAATCTGCGGATCGTCCCAGCGAATACCATATTCATCCTCCGGATGATAAATCTCAGTACATTTATATTGAAAAATAGCCTGATCAGAAAGCACACAAAAGCCATGAGCAAATCCAGGCGGAATGTACATTTGTATATGATCCTTATCCGTAAGATTCACACCAAAATATTGACTAAAAGTTGGCGAAGTTTTTCTTATGTCTACAGCCACATCATAAACCATTCCGAGGCTTACTCGTACTAATTTCCCTTGCGGATATTTCAGTTGATAATGAAGTCCTCTTAAAGTACCCTTAACGGATTTTGTCTGGTTATCCTGACGGAAATTAGTTGGTAATCCATTTGCTTCAAATAATTCATCCCTATAATTTTCGTAGAAATAACCACGTTTATCTTCATGAACATTCGGTTTAATAAGTAATAAACCTTCAAGAGGTGTTTTTTCCACAATCACTTAAGCTACCCTATGCCCTACATTATCAAACTTGAAATCTAGACGTTTTAATTCGGATACATTTAATATATTTCTAGTATCAAGTACTACAGGTTGGGACATCAAATTTTTCAATTTTTCTAAATCCATACTTCTGAATTCATTCCATTCAGTCATAATTACTGCCGCATCACTGCCTTCCACAGCCTCATACCAACTGGATTTAAAATCTAGTGCTGGAAAAATTTCTTTCATGGAATCGTTTGCAATCGGGTCATAGGCTTTAATTATACCGCCTTTATCATGAATACCGGTGATAATTTCAATTGCTGGTGACTCACGTACATCATCAGTTTCCTGTTTAAAAGCTAAACCTAGTACTGCAATTATCTTGCCTTTCAGATCATTATCCAATAGGTCATTTAACTTATTGAGCATCCGTTTGCGCTGGAAAATATTTGTTTCGATTGCAGCAGTTACAGTAGCCATATCTATGTTGTATTTTTTTGCAATTTCAACGAGTGCTTTTGTATCCTTAGGAAAACAAGAACCACCAAACCCTGGGCCCGGATGTAAAAATTTTGGACTGATGCGTCCATCCGTACCAAGTGTTTTTGCAACCACATGCACGTCAGCGCCAATTTCATCACAGAGGTTTGCCACTTCATTGATATAACTTATTTTTATTGCTAGAAAAGCATTCGCTGCATATTTAATCATCTCAGCAGTCTCAACCGTTGTGTGTACCATTGGAGTCTCATTAATATAAAGTGGTCGGTAAACATCTTTTAAATATTCAAAAGCTTTATCACTTGTTGTTCCCAATACAATACGATCAGGGTGCAAAAAGTCTCTGACTGCAGCACCTTCTCTTAGAAATTCAGGGTTAGAGCAATAATCATATTTAATTTTATCATGATTGTGCTGATCAATTATTTTTTGAATCATTTGCCCCGTTCCGATTGGAATAGTACTTTTTGTACAAATTACTTTGTAATTATTAAGATTTATTCCAATCCGCTCTGCAACTGCTATTACTGCTGAAATATCTGCTTCTCCATTTTCACCTTGTGGAGTACCAACTGCGATAAAAATAACTTCGGCCCATTTAATTGCATCCTCTACAGCAACGGAAAAAGTTAATCTTTTAGCATTAACACTTCGGGCAATTAGCGTTTTTAGCTCGGGTTCGTATATTGGTATACTGCCATCATTTAGCAGATCAATTTTTTGCTTATCTATATCTACACAGCGAACCTGATGGCCAAAATTAGATATTCCAGCACCACTTACTAAACCCACGTAGCCGGTGCCAATAATGGTGATACGTTTCATCACGAATTGGACTCCTTACTTAAAACTAATATTTTCCGTCGGAAAGTTGCACTATTTATTTACGGTAACCCGATTCTTTTCCTGATGATCCACTCAATTGTCAATAACACAATCAAGATAACCAGAACCCAGGTTTCTTCATTGAATCTAGTTGATCTTTTGATTTTTTCTTGGCGCTCACGTGGTAAAACTTTATTAAATAATTCTGCCCGGGATGCCCAAGGGTAATATGCACCATTCGTTTTCATTGATAAATTCTCTAATAATGGGGAATTCAACGCTACCTCATTTAATTCTATCTGACTTTCTTCTACGATAAATCGCCCATTTTGTTTCACTGGTGGTGCACTACCATCCTGCATAGATATTTCGTATGAATATTTCCCTGGTTTTGGTGCCCAGATATTTCCCTCCCAGCGCCTAGATTCCGGATTGAATCTTAATTCAGCAGAATTGATTTCAAGGCTATCATTTTTGGTGGTTATGAATACTTGATCCTTTGATCTCCTTTTATTACCAATGCTTGTACCAGTAATAAATATTTCTTCTCCTTGCTGATAGGATTCTTTATTTAGCCTAAAATAGAGTTTTTTGTCGCCGCCTGTTTTTAACAGCCAGGAAAATAACCTTTTCCATAGGTCGGGGAAAATTTTTGAATAATCAGTGCCGGATAATCTGTGATGAATGGTAGCAAAGTCAGGAGAGGTCCAAACAGCGCTACGAATACCCTGTTTTTCACCCAAGAACATCAGCGGAACAATATCAGATCCTTGATTATATGCAATTGCTTCAATTTCATCATTAGTACTTTCAAAATTATACGACGCCAGTATTGGGGGGAAATTTTGCCAGAAATCAAGACCATCGTTTACCTCTAATCCTTGAAAAATACTGCGACTTAGTGCCTCTGTGGTCATGTACCATAATGTTTTTTCAGAGGTTTGAATCTTATCTTTCATACGTAAATGAAAAAATGGAATTATTGAACTGGCGGATTTTTCTGTTACATTACCACCTAATAACCATAATAATGATGATTTCTCTGCACCAATTTTTTTGGAAAAAATTCGCTGGGTTTTTGATGACAATTTCTTGACAGGATAATTGTCAAAAACGATCAACTGATAAGGCTTAGACCAAAAAGATTTTATTGCTGGTAAATATCCATTTTTCCTCCTCACAAAATGATCCAGTTCTACACGAGGATATTTCCGGATATATCTTTTTATAACACTTGTATTAAAACTCGGGGATCCTGTAATGAGCGCGACCATATATCGATCCTTTAATATAGTAATAAAAAATTTCTGCTGATTATTCTCGATATTTATTTCCTGTGATACAGTAGAAACCTTAACCCTGTATTCATTTTCGCCTAAATTTGACGGAGTGAACATGAAACGTGCTTGCGTGCGTGATCCAAAACCTTCTGTTTGAAGATATTTCGAACCTAACATCTTTTCACCTTGATATAGGATTACATTTACTCTATCCTGCGTATCACCAGTTGAATTTATGGTCACATTTATCGTTACGTCCTCGCCCTTTATTGCAACGGTAGGCGCATCAATTGACTGAATACTAAGATCAACCAGAGGAGTGAATTCACCGATCCCTAAAGTATATACAGGTACTTCTACTTTTTGGATCAATTGGGTTGGATCCAAACCTTGATTAATCTGACCATCGGTAATTATAGTAGCACCGGCGAGTTTTTCCTGATTTGATACAATATGACTGATAACCGAGCCTAAATTGGTCGATGAACCTTTCCCATCCAATGATTGGATATTTTCAAGTGCTGAAACACTCTCTGAAAATGAAAATAAATATGGTGCTATATCTTGCTTATTTAGATTAAATACCAATTGTGAAAGTTCAGATTTAATAGTTTGTAAAGACAATGCTGGGTGATAACCAATACTAACTGAATTATCGACATAAAAATTCCAGTCCAATTCTATTGCCTTATTTTCAGTCCATGTAAATCTAGGCTGTAACAATAAGAACAACGCTATGATTAATGAAATACCACGTAGAATAAGTAGCCATCTTAATTCAGGATGATTTCTGATTGATAAGTATGTTGCTAGTATTGCAACCAATACACTAATTGAAAACACCCAAAACCAGGCATCTACTGGTTTCAACAAAGAAATGTCCATAATTAAACTACTTTTAAATTGGGGGAGACATCAAAGTCAATAGGACTAGTAAATCCCTTTTCCATATATAATTCACTCAGGTAAGCAACCATAGCCGCATTATCCGTGCATAGAGCAGCTTCCGGATATAATACACTGATCTCATCGCCTATTGTTTTTTTTACCATACTTCGTAATTCATTATTCGCTGCAACGCCACCAGCAATAACACAAGTTCTTACATCTTTCCTTTTTACAGCCGTTGCCAATTTGTACACTAGCACATCTAATATTGCTTGTTGATAACTAGCAGCTACATCCGCAAGTATTACAGATTTATCTTTTTTTTCCATGAAATAAAGCAATGAGGTCTTTAAGCCACTAAAACTGAATTCCAGAGATTCTTCCTTATAAAATGCCCTAGGGAAATCAATGGCTTTACAATCACCATTGTGAGCCATTTTTTCTATCGCAGGTCCTCCAGGATAATCCAACCCAAGAATTCTTGCACCTTTATCAAAAGCTTCACCTGCCGCATCATCTCTGCTCTCCCCTAATAATTCATAATCCGCCATTTCTTTAACTAACCATAATTGTGTATGTCCTCCAGAAACCAATAAACAGACAAGAGGGTATGTTAACGTAGGGTCAGTTAAGAAGTTCGCATAAATATGTGCTTCCAAGTGATTTATTCCAAGAATAGGAATATTTAAACTTTGGGAAAGACCCTTTGCAAAACAAACACCTGTTAATAGTGTTCCGGCCAGTCCTGGCCCCTGGGTTACACCTATACCATCAAGATCGCTTAAGGCAATTTCGGCCTCATCAAGCGCCTTTTCTACACTGTGGTTTAACAAACGTTCATGTTCTCGGGACGCAACTTCGGGAACAACACCACCAAAATCTTTATGTATTTGTTGTGAACTAACAATACTGGAAAGAATACTACCGTCGTTACATATTGCGGCAGCCGTCTCATCGCAAGACGACTCAATACCAAGTATCATCAATCCGGTTCCTTAGCAACCGCTAACTCTATATTACGTGGTGTTAAATCTCGCCAGCTTATTATTCCTGCGGGGACTATTACCTTTGGTTCATAGAATTGTTTTTTAGGAGACCATTCGGAAGTAAAATTGATAAAAACATTAATATCTAGGGGTTGTACCTCAGCAATATAATCTACACCTCCAACTATTGTCAGTGAAACGGTGCTCGGATTTCTCCTTACAACTAAACCTGGTATATTGTTAGTTATTTGTACCGGTACTTCACTGATGATACGTTCACTGATAGCCTGAATATCCTGACTATAATTAATACTGAGAAATGAATACTCGATGAGAACATCTTCTATTCTTTCAAGCGCAATACGAGTATTTATGGGAAGGTCTACATCGGAAATAGTATCTTTCTTTGTTTGAACAAAATTGATCGACTGTACTGCCTCTTTTGCGCCAGCGATTTTGACCATAGTTGAATCTAAAATTGGAATTCCAACCTTTATAAAGCCGGGACTTGGATTTACTAAGATCTGGGATTGAACAGGAACATATCTGACCATATATTCATCAAGACTGATGTGAATGGAATCTGGATACACAACTTCAATATATTGCAATTTAAAGGCAGATGGAATAGATACTTTTTGTGGGTACTTATCGTAATATTCATTTAAATAAAAATCATATTCCTCCGATATTCTATCGAGATCAATAACCAGTTTAAAATCGGAAGCGAAATCCTTTAATAACAATGTTTTAAAAATGGCGCGACCGCTACCTTTTAAACGAACCTGAACTGACTGAGGTATTTCTTTCTTATACGCTCTTTTCCGCTCATTGAGGTTTCTTACTTCGATTGGAACATTCATAATAGTGACATAATCATTATTACTAACTACAAACATCCAAAGGAAGATAGCTAACCCTAATGCCCCGGCACGGGCACCGAATTGCTGTTGTGACAGAAAAGTTATGAAATTTGATTTTTTCAAAATATCATCAACTTTTTGATATATTTAAATCGTGTTTATTCAGGTTCTTTTTCTTCGTTTGACCCCTCAGTTAGCTCATCAGGCAACTCTATTTTTTCAGATGCTGGTTCATCCTGTTTATTTAAAAACTCTGTAACCTCATCTTCTTTTGAACCCGTATTTATTTCGCTTGATAATTCCTCAATGAAAACAACTACTTTTTTATCATCTGGCTTGACTTCCATTACATGGCCGGTAAGACTGTCTCCTGCGTTAAACTTTGTCAGTACTTCCTTACGATTTTTCTTGGACCCGCTACCGAAAGGAACAATCCCTTCCACATCAT